>JANLUQ010000218.1:0-11572 GCA_031363565.1 Armatimonadota bacterium
GGAGTACGTCGGCCTGCCCGAAGCGCAGCTTAATCTGGCCCAGGCCGTGACATACCTCGCCGCCGCCCCCCAAGTCCAAAGCTTCCTATGTCGCCTTGAAACGCGCCCTGGCAGATGCGGAGGCCGAGCGCGCCCGCCCCATCCCCAAGCCCATGCGCGACTCGCGAAGCGGGACAGGCCGTGCCGCCAAGGGGGACACGCCGTACCTAAACCCCCACGACTACCCCGGCAACTATATAGCGCAGGAGTATCTGCCGGAGGGCGTGCAGACCCAGCCCTACTACGAGCCGACCGAGAACGGCGCGGAGGCGGCCATCAAAGCGCGGATGGCGGCGAGGAAGGGGATGAGCGGTTGAAAACCGCTCGCTAGGAGAGGCACCCTTTGGGTGAGGGGAGAGCCTTTCTGTCGTCCGAAGGACGCTTGGCCTAGCGAGCGGTTTTCAACCGCTCGCCCCTCCTCGTGATTTCACTCGAAAACACCATGAACCAAGACATCCAAAACGAACAGGTCGCCTATTACCGCGCCCGCGCCGGGGAGTATGACGAGTGGTTCCAACGCGACGGGCGCTACGACCGGGGACCGGAGACGAACGCGCGGTGGGCCGAGGAGATCGGGCAGGTCTCCGATGCTCTGGCGGTTTTCAATCCCGCCGGGGACGTGCTGGAACTGGCGGCAGGCACGGGATGGTGGACGGAGCGACTGGCACAGTATGCGGCAGCCCTGACGGCGGTGGATGCCGCGCCGGAGGTGCTGGCAGTCAACCGAGCGAAGCTAGGCGATGTGCCTGTTCGGTACATGCAGGCCGACCTCTTTGACTGGCAGCCGGACCGGCAATATGATGTGGTCTTCTTCAGCTTCTGGCTGTCGCATGTGCCGCTCGAGCGGTTTGATGATTTCTGGAGCATGGTCCGCACCTGCCTCAAACCGGGCGGACGTGTGTGTTTTCTCGACTCACGCTATGAGAAGACCTCGACGGCGACCGACCACCATTTGGAAGGCGAAGACGCCACGACGACCCTGCGGCGGCTGAACGATGGGCGCGAGTTTCGGATCGTCAAGGTCTTCTACCGGCCCGATGACCTGGCCACGAGGCTGACGGACCTAGGCTGGGATATGGCTGTAGAAACAACGCCCAACTACTTCCTTTATGGAATGGGCACCGTCACGCGATGATCCGTCTGCTGCTGAAACTGCTCGGACTGCTGGCCATTTACTGCTGGTGGGTGGAACCTGCCTGGCTGACAGTCGTGACCCATGACGTTACCGACCCTGCCCGGCCGCTCGTGAACCCGATCCGGGTGCTGCTGCTGACGGATTGGCATTTGGGGAGATTTACTCGGCCCCGCGTTTTACGGTCGAAGATCAATCGTCTTTTGCGGCGGCACCGGCGCGACCCATTCGACCTGATGCTGCTGGGCGGCGATTTCATAGATGATGATGCGCGCCACCTCCCCCTGCTTGCCGCCACGCTCCGGCAGACGCGCGAGTTCGGCATTCCTATCCTTGCCGTGCTGGGCAATCACGACCATTTCAGCTTCGGCGGGGATGCGGCGGCGCTGGTCGAGTGCCTGCGGGCGCGCGGCGTCTCCGTACTGCGGAACCAGGCGGCGGCGGTCCAGGTCGGTGGCCAGCGCCTTTTGATTGTCGGGCTAGAGGACCTGCAAGAGTCGCCTACTTACTACCAGGCCGATGTGTACCAGACGCCTGAAGAGTATAAACAGGCGGCGGTCGGCCTGGATTGGTACACGCAGTTCGATGCTTTGGAGCCGCACACGCCGCGCCTGCTGCTGGCGCATAATCCGGACGCCGTCTGGATGCCGGGACTCAGGCCGATGGCGACATTGGCGGGCCACACGCATGGCGGCCAGATGATGCTGGTGGACTGGCTGAGTCGGTGGTTCCACCGGCTTCTCGACCGGCACCTGCCGCCGGGCAGCGCGGTCACCTGGGCGGGGCGACGGGAGATCAACGGGCGCACGCAGATCGTCAGCCGGGGCATGGAGGGGGCTGCCCTGCCCCTGCGCCTGGGGCGCGCGCCCGAGGCGATCATCCTTAACCTTCGGTAACAGACTCACATTGACGCCTGCCCGCATTTTGTGGATAATAAGTGAGCATATCCGTTCATTTAGAAAGAAGTCGCGTGGACAACTTTACCAAAATAGATCAGCAAGTTTCGGAGTGGGTCGAGGCGCACCGGCAGGAGATCGTCGAAACGACTCAGGCTTTGCTGCGTATCCCCAGCATGGAGGGAGTGGCCGCGCCTGGCGCCCCGTTCGGGGTGGAGACGCGGCAGGCACTGGACTACGCGGTGGGCGTAGGTGAACGGTACGGGCTGACACCGAAGCACTTGGACGGCTACGCGGCCCATGCCGAGTGGACCGCGCCCGGCGTCGCCGCCGACGCGCCCATCGTCGGCGCGCTGGCGCATGTGGACGTGGTACCCGCCGGGTCAGGATGGACGCATCCACCGTTCGGGGCCGAGATTGACAACGGCAAAATCTATGCGCGCGGCGCGACGGACGACAAAGGCCCGGCCATGGCCGCGCTTTGGGCGTTGCTTGCCGTCAAAGAGTGCGCTGTGCCGCTGACGCGCCGCATCCGCCTTATTTTAGGGGCGAACGAGGAGAGCGGCTTCGAGTGTGTCAAGCACTACTTCGCACGCGAAGAGATGCCCGTGACCGGCTTCACCCCGGATGCCATGTTCCCGATGGTCTACGCCGAGAAGGGCATCGCAAATGCCGTGCTGACGCGCCCCGCGCCGCCGGAGGGCGGGCATATCCGTATCGTCTCACTCAGCGGCGGACAGCGCCCGAACATGGTGCCGGACACGGCTGAGGCCATCCTGCAAGACCCGACCCCATACGCCGCCGTCGTCGCCCGCTTGAACGCCGTCGTCGGAGTCACGACGGAAGACATCGCCGCCGGCGGGCTGCGCATCATTGCGAAAGGCGTTTCCGCCCACGGCAGCACGCCGGAGAACGGCGTCAACGCCGTCGCAGTGCTGTGCGATGCCCTGCTGCTGCTGGACCACCAGGAAGACCAGGTCCAGCTCATCCAGCGCATACACAACTGGGCCGAGGACACCACGGGCGCGGCACTGGGCATTGCAGGGCGCGATGATGTGGCCGGGCCACTGACCAGCAACCTTGGCATGGCGGTTCTGGAAGACGGTGAGGCATCGCTGACCTTTAACATCCGCTACCCGGTCACCTGGAACTCCGGCACCCTGCGTGGGTGTTTAGAGGGCGGCATCTCGGGGTCCGGGTGGACGCTTGCGTCGCTGTCGGATCAGCCGCCTCTCTATGTGCCGTTGGATGATCCTCTCGTGGCGACATTGCTCCAGGTCTACCGCGACGAGACTGGCGACCAGACCGCGCCTCTGACGATGGGCGGCGGGACTTATGCCCGCTCCATGAAGAAGGGAATCGCTTTCGGCCCCAGCTTCCCCAACGCCGACCCCACCGATGGCGGCGCCCATGAAAAGGACGAATGCTGGCCCATCGAGCACCTGATTCGGGCCACCAAGATCTATGCGCGCGCCCTGGCACGCCTTGCAAGCGAATAAAGCAGTTTACCCATGTCCAACACCAAGCAGACCGTCGTCGTCGCCATGAGCGGCGGGGTAGACTCGTCCGTTGCCGCCGGCCTGCTCCAGCGGCAGGGCTACGATGTCGTCGGCGTCACCATGCAGATCTGGCAGGAGAGCGCAACGGAGACCAAAGGTGTCGGATGCTGCTCGCTGGGCGCGGTCGAGGATGCCCGCCGGGTCGCTGCTCGGCTGGACATCCCCCATTACGTCTTGAACTTCCGCGAGTTCTTCGCCGAGAAGGTAATCGAGAACTTCGTGGAGGAGTATAAGCGCGGACGGACGCCCAACCCCTGCGTCAACTGTAACCGCTATGTCAAGTTCGATGCCCTGCTCGCCAAGGCGCGGGACCTGGGGGCGGAGTACCTGGCGACCGGTCATTATGCGTGCGTCCAGTTCGACGAGAATGCGCGCCGCTGGACTTTGCGCCGCGCCCTGGACCGAGACAAGGACCAGACATACGCCTTGTACCATTTCACGCAGGAGGAATTGGCACACACCTTGATGCCGCTCGGCCTGGTCACCAACAAGGCCGAGACGCGCGCCGTAGCCGCCGAGTTAGGGCTGGCCGTCCATGACAAGCCGGATTCGCAGGACATCTGCTTCGTCCAAGGCGGCTCCTATATAGACTTTCTCGCCCAAACCGCGCCGGAGACGGTCCAGAGCGGCGACATTGTAGACACCGGCGGTCGGCGGCGCGGCCGGCATGACGGCATCGCATTCTACACTGTTGGGCAGCGCCGCCGGGTGAATGTCGGTTCTCCTATCCCTCTGTATGTCGTGGACATCAATGCCGAGACGAACACCATCGTGGTCGGCGGCAACGAGGACCTGATGGCTGAAGGGTTAGTCGCCGACGACGCAAACTGGATCGGAATTCCCGGTGTGCAGGAATCTCGCCCCGTCCTGGCGAAGATACGCTATAATATGGAACCTGCGCCCGCGACCCTACAAAGTGGTGCGCAGAATGGCGAGATTGTCGTTCGTTTCGACACCCCGCAGCGGGCAGTGACGCCTGGCCAATCACTGGTTCTATACGACTTGGGTGACGAAGTGGTGCTGGGCGGGGCCACCATTCAGCGTCGCCTATAAGCAAATCGACGGCATTCGATTCTACCAGCATCCAACTATGTCAGATCGTGACAACCACAGCAGCATCGGTCTCCTGATCCTGGCCGGTATCGGCGCGGGGGCGCTTACAGGTGCCCTACTGGGCCTGCTGGCATCCCGTCGGCCCCACGCGCAGGCCCATGATGAGATCGGTGAGACCGTGGACGACTTGAAGCGCCGGGCGGAGCAGATATTGACCGAATTATCCCAAACGCATGCCGCCTCCGCCGCGCCGCCACGCCCACTCTGAGAGTTAATGGCTGATGACTGCAAGATTCTGCCAAAGGAGATCGTAACTTGAACCTCACGATGAACAGCCGAAGTCCCGACGAGACAACCTGTGTCCTGGATATTGAGGGAGAGGTGGATGTCTATACGTCACCGCAGCTCAAGCAGGACTTGGTTCAGCTCGCCGAGCACGGCGTCAAGCGCGTCATTATCAACCTATCCAAGGTCGAGTACCTGGACAGCACCGGGCTTGGCGTCCTGATCGGCGGTCTGAAGCGTCTGCGCGAGGCTGGCGGCAACCTTGCCCTCGTCGGTCCGGGAATGCGTATTCAGCGCATCTTCGAGATCACGGGCCTGAACAAGATATTTGACATCTACACGACCGAGGCCGAAGCCACCGCCAAAGAAGGGGTGGCCTTATGAGCGACTCACTGGCCGAGACGGTTCAGCTTATCATCCCCTGCCGCCCAGAATATGTTGGGGTCGCGCGCCTCGCCGTTCTGGGCATCGCAAGCCGAATGCCATTCTCCTATGACGAAGTGGAAGACGTCCGCCTCGCCGTCGGCGAAGCCTGCACGCACGCTGTCGAGCGCGCGGGGGGCGGGGCGGCGACCATCCGAATCGTCAGTAAGGTGGCCACTCACGTCCTGACGATCGAGATCAGCGATGACATCGCCGAGGCGGATATCGCCGCCCCCACCGAGGAGGCGCGGCTTCTCGAAGAGGCCGGTGTTGACCAGCAGGGGCTGGGCGCGCTGCTGATGGAGATCCTGGTGGACCACGTCGAGATCGAGATCAGCGCCGTTGGCACACGCGTCATACTGACCAAATACGCTCCCGAGTAGCGACTACTTATTAGAACGGCACTCTGAAATAGAATGACTGTTATGACACAGAAAAAAGCGAGCGACTGGGCACAGGACGACGCCGAGAGCTTGTTCGCCCGGTACGCCCGAAGCCGCGACTCACAGATGCGTGACCGGCTCGTCGTGATGCACCAAAACCTGGTCCGCTACCTTGCGGGTAAGTTCGTCAACCGGGGTGAGCCGCTTGAAGACTTGATCCAAGTCGGCACCATCGGTCTGATCAACGCGATTGACCGCTTCGACTCGGGGCGCGGCACCAAGTTCTCGACTTATGCGACGCCGACCATCGTCGGCGAAATCCGCCGCTACTTCCGGGACAAGGCATGGAGCCTGAAAGTGCCGCGCCGCTTGCAGGAGCTGAACCAGACCGCTTCGAAGGCGCAGGAATACCTCAGCAGCAAGCTGGGGCGCCCACCGACGATCCAGGAGGTCGCCCAAAGGATCGGCGCGACCGAGGAAGAGACCTTGGAAGCGATCGAGCTGGGCAATGCCTACGACACGGTCTCCCTGGACAGCAAGATGATGCACGATTCGGACAGCGCGCCGCTATCGCTTGCCGAGTTCGTCGGGGCTGAGGACGAGTCGCTGCAAAGCCTGGGCACTTACGGCGACCTAGACCACGCCTTGGAGTCACTGGAACCACGTGAGCGGGCCATCATCATCCACCGGTTTTTCAAGGATATGTCCCAGGCCGAGGTCGCCAAGCAGCTCAATATCTCTCAGATGCACGTCTCACGCCTGCAAAACCGCGCCTTGACCCAGCTCAAGCGGCTGATGGTCAGCGAAGCCTGAGAGGAACGACCGAATGCCGACGCCCAGTGCCATAGACCTCTCAGCGCTGCTCGCTGACAACGGCGTCCTTTTCCACTCCAACCTTTCCGTCCCCGCTCTTGTCGAAGAAGCGCTTCGACGGGGCGAAGCCGTCCTTTCCTCTACAGGCGCAATGAAAGCCATAACGGGCAAGTATACGGGGCGCTCGCCTAAAGACAAATTCCTGGTAGATGACGATGGCACGCACGACCGCGTGGACTGGGGCAAGACGAATCAACCGCTCTCGTCCGCCAAGTTCGACCTGCTGGGGCGCGAGATGGCAGCGTTCGCCAAAGGCCACGAACTGTTCGTATTCGAGGGATATGGCGGGGCTGACCCAGCCTATCGCCTGCCGATCCGCATCATCACGCAGTACGCCTGGCACTCCCTGTTCGCCCACCAGCTTTTCGTCCGCCCCACCCCGCTCGAGATGGCGGACTTCCAGCCGCAATTCACCCTTTTGGACCTACCGAACTTCCACGCCGACCCCGCGCGCCACGGCGTCAACTCCGAGACGGTGATCGCGCTGGACCTGACTCGCCGCCTGGGTCTGATCGGCGGGACACAGTATGCCGGGGAGATCAAGAAGAGCGTCTTCACCGTCCTCAACTATTTGCTGCCGCAGAGCAGCGTCTTTCCGATGCACTGCTCGGCCAATGTCGGGCCGGATGGCGGAACGGCACTCTTCTTCGGCCTGTCGGGGACGGGCAAGACGACGCTTTCCGCCGACCCGGAGCGCCGCCTGATCGGCGACGACGAGCACGGCTGGTCGGATACCAATGTCTTCAACTTCGAAGGGGGCTGTTACGCCAAGTGCGTCCGGCTGAGTCAAGCCGGTGAGCCGGAGATCTGGGACGCTATCCGCTTTGGGACTGTTCTGGAGAACGTCGTGCTGGACCCGGCCACGCGGGTCGCGGATTATGATGACGTCTCGCTGACCGAGAACACTCGCGCCGCCTACCCGCTGACGCACATCCCCAATGCGCTGGCGCACGGGGTCGGCGGCCACCCGAAGACGATCCTATTCCTGACCGCCGATGCCTTCGGCGTCCTGCCACCGATCTCGCGTCTGACGCGCGACCAGGCGCTCTACCACTTCCTGAGCGGCTACACCAGCAAATTGGCCGGGACTGAGCGCGGCGTAACGATTCCTGAGCCGAACTTCTCCGCCTGTTTCGGCGCCCCGTTCTGGCCCCTGCCGCCACTGGACTATGCCGCCATGCTGGGGCGACGGTTGGATGAGCACGGCGCGACCTGCTACCTGATCAACACGGGCTGGAGCGGCGGGCCGTATGGCGTCGGACACCGGATGGACTTGGCGCAGACGCGGGCGATGGTCCATGCCGCGCTGAGTGGGAGCCTTCTGGATGCGCCTACCGTAACAGACCCGGTCTTCGGCCTCCACGTTCCCCTCTATGTCGCGGGCGTGCCGGGCGCGGTGCTTCAGCCGCGCGCGACATGGGCAAATGGTCAAGAATACGATGCCGCCGCCGTCGCCCTCGCCGCCCGCTTCCGCGCCAACTTCGCGCGGTTCCCGCAGGTGAGCGAGGCCGTGAAGGCGGCAGGGCCTGGGACCTAGTCTTCCACTTTCAGCCAGGCACGCCAGGTGCGCTCGGCGACAAACCCTAGCTGCTCGCGGGCGGGGGTGAGGTCATAGAAGGTCTTCCCCGTCAGCCGGTCCAAGTCCCCCAGCAAGTGAGGCAGATGCCGCTCGGTCAACTCGCGCGCCGTCGCGTTCACGCCCAGGTCGTCGGCCATCGTGTAGAAGATGTGGTGGCCAGTTATCTCCGACTCCAGGGCCAGGCGGAAGGCGATCGCCTGGTCGCGGACATCAATGTAGCCCCACAGAGAACTGTCACGCTCCTCGCCTGTTCGTTCCAGAGTGCGCCGCAGCCAGCCGTGTGCTTTTGCCCGTTCCAGGTCCCACACATGGGGTGGGCGGATGACGATAGTGGTCATGCCGGTCAGCCGCGTCATCGCCGCTGCACTCTCCTCATTCATCAGCTTGGACAGGCCGTAGCTATCCTGCGGACGGCGCGGATGGGCCGCGTCTACGGGCAGATAGTCCGGCAGGCAGGGGTGCGTGGGGAAGGAAAAGCCCAGAGCGCCGACGCTCGAGGTCAGGACGACGCGCGGGATGTCGTGAGCGGCAGCCGCCTCCAGGATGTTTTGCGTCCCGATGACGTTCAAACGCAGCACCTCATCCGGCGGCAGGGACGGGCTTGGGATCGCACCGATATGGGCCACCGCGTCGCACCCACGCACGGCGTTCAGCATCGCGAGTGCGTCGGTTAGGTCAGTGTATTCCGTTTCCGCCACATGGCGCACCTCAGCCGGCATCTGCCGACGGTCCATGGCCTTGACTGCGTGCCCATGTTTGACCAGTTCCAGGACGACTTTCGAGCCGATCCGGCCCGCCGCCCCCGTTACAAGTATCCGCAATTGTTGACCTCCTTCCAATGTCTCGGCGGTTCAGGCGAACAGCATCCGAATAAGCCGCGTGCCGTCTTCAACCTGAGTCGTTGCCTCGTCCACTGCCCGCTCGTCGAACGGGAAGTGGGAAGCCGTGTGCGGCTTGGTCGAGTCGTACAGCAGGAACGGCACCGGCCCCGCCTCATGGGTCCGCAGGGAGATCGGCGTCTTGTGGTCCGGCACGATCAATAGCCGGTAATTGTCGCGGCCGGCCATTCCCTCACGCAGAGTCCCCAGCAGCTTCCGGTCGGTGTCCTCGATGGCCTGCATCTTGTGGTCGAGGTTGCCCTCGTGCCCGGACTCGTCCGGCGACTCGACGTGGATATAGATGAAGTCAAGCGTGTCCAGGGCAGCCAGGGCATAGTTGGCCTTGGCGACATAGTCCGTGTCAATGTAGCCCGTCGCACCGGGCACGTCAATGATCCGCATGCCCGTCGCCCGGCCCAGGCCACGCACCACATCCACGGCGGTAATGACGCCGCCGACCTTGCCGAAGGTCTGGAGGAAGTTCGGCAGGCTCGGTGCATAGCCCTGGCCCCAAAGCCAGATCATGTTACCGGGGTTCTTGCCCTCCTCACGCCGTTTGACATTGATCGGGTGGTCGTTTAATAGCTCCAAGGAGTCGTACATGAGCTGCTTCAGCCGCTCCGCCCCCGTGCCTTCAGGCCAATATCCGGACAGCGGCTTGCCCACGAAGTCGTGCGGCGGGATCGTCAGCAGGTCCACGGAGCCGCCCTGCTCAGCCATGATGTGCCGGTACTGGATACCAGGGTAGAACCGCCGCTTGCTGCCACCAAGCTTCTTGTCAATCAGCTCAATGAGGGGCCGCGCCTCCTCGGTCGTGATGTGCCCCGCCGAGTTGTCCAGCAGGCTGCTCCCGTCGGAGGTGACCAGGGAGCAGCGGTAGGCAACGTCCCCGGCGTCCAGCGGCACATCCATCGCGATGGCCTCGATCGGGCCGCGCCCGGTGTAATACTTGCGCGGGTTATACCCCAGCAGGTCCATGTTCGCCACGTCGCTGCCGGGGTACATGCCGTCGGGAACGGTCAGGACGCTCCCGACCAGCGACTTCTCGGCCAGTGCGTCAAAGTTCGGCGTCTTGGCGGCCTGCATGGGCGTCTGCCCGTCGAGTTCGGCCAGCGGCAGGTCCGCCATGCCGTCAGGCACCAGCATGATGTATTTCATAGAGGCAAACTTATCCTATTTGATCTTTGGTACTTGTGGTGCCGGGGGCCAGACACCATCCCCCTGCTCGTAAACAGGTTCGACAACAGTAATTCTTCGTTGCTCCGTCGCGATACGATACCAGAGAAATCCTGTGATGAGCCAGAGAAGAAGGTGAAACCCCGCAAAAATCATCTTGACGATGAAAGACCATGACGCGAGAGGCAGAATGTACAAGGTTCCTGCTCCCGCTATCAATACCATGAGGGTCATCAGCGACGTCAGCATGATTGCGGCAGCAGGAGGCACACGAGCGAGCTGAGAGGCAACTTGAGGCCGAACAGTCACGATAATGCCCGACCTGACTAGCCGATACTGCTTCCAAATCCTGGGCAGTGATGTCGCCGAAATTACGGCCCCTAGACAGCAAAACGCGGCACCTGTTTCGCTTCCAGCATAGAGAAGATATAGCCCGAAACCAGATACAAACAAGGTACAGCACAACTGCCAGATGAGAGCCATCCTCGCCCACTGCAGTGTAAGCCTTTGCGCTTGGGGTTGAGGCGCGGTTTCTACTCCGCTCTCCTCGCTCATCACGGCAACTCCTCGCCAGTGATCCGCTGATATGCCTCCCGGTACTTCGCCGCCGTCTTCTCCACGATCTCGGGCGGCAGCTCGGGGCCGGGCGAGGTCTTATCCCAGTCAAGCGTCTCTAAATAGTCGCGGACGAACTGCTTGTCGAAGGAGGCTTGTGATTTGCCGGGCTTGTACTTTGACGCCTCCCAGAACCGGGACGAGTCGGGGGTGAGGGCCTCATCAATCAAAATCACCTTACCGTCCAATCGCCCGAACTCGAATTTGGTATCGGCGATGATCAGCCCGCGCTCGGCGGCATAGGCGCGGGCGAAGGCGTACAAGGCGAGGCTCTTATCGGCGAGTTCCTGGGTTGTCTCCGCACCCACCGCCTCGGCGGCCTGGGCGGCGGAGATGTTCATATCGTGGCCTGACGAGGCCTTGGTAGCTGGGGTGAACAGGGGCGTCGGCAACTGCTCGCCCTGGCGCAGACCGACGGGGTTGGGGATGTCGTAGAGGCGGACCTCGCCGCCGTGGCCGAAGAGGGTCTGGTAGTCCTTCCAGGCGGAGCCGTCGAGGTAGCCGCGCACGACGCATTCCAGGGGCAGAGCGGCACATTTACGGACGAGTTGGGAGCGGCCTTCGAGCATCGAGACGAGATCGGCGGTCACATTGACATTGGCATCGTGCAGGCGCGCGCCCAAAGTGTCCATATCGGAGGCAAGAAAATGGTTCGGAACGATATGACTGGTCTTCGCGAAC
>JANLUQ010000249.1:0-3212 GCA_031363565.1 Armatimonadota bacterium
TACACGGGCGCCTCGGGGTCGGGGCACTACGTCAAGATGGTCCATAACGGCATCGAGTACGGAATGCTTCAGGCTTACGGCGAGGGCTTCGACATCCTGCACGCTTCGGAGTACAAGCTCGACCTGACGGCGATCGCCTCAGCCTGGCGCTTCGGCAGCGTCGTCCGGTCCTGGCTGCTGGACCTGCTCGTTTTGGCCTTCAAGAGCGACGAGAACCTGCAAAAAGTCCGGGGCTATGTCGAGGACTCAGGCGAGGGCCGCTGGACCATCCAGGAAGCTATTGACCACAATGTCCCCGCCCCGGTCATCACGGCTTCGCTGTACGAACGGTTCCACTCGCGCCAGCCGGAGAACTTCGCGGCCAAGGTGATCGCCTCGCTACGGAACGAATTCGGCGGTCATGCAGTCAAGTCTGCCGAGGGCACGGTGCATGATGCGACCGGGTCCGGCGATGCCGTCACCTACAGCGGCACCTCGGACAGCACGGCGGACCAGATCCAGCCGGGCGCATCGGCCACTGAGGCGGCGGAGACCATCGCGGCCACGGACCACATCGCCCTGTCGAAGGAATAAAAAGTGCTCTTGGATAAATTATGGGGGAACCTGCACGGCGGCAGCACACATTTCCCGATCGCGTTGATGATCGCTTCTCTCCTGTTCGATGCGCTGGCCTATGTCGGGCGCGAGCCGTATAAGCGGGACCTGCATATCGCCGGGTTTTACACATTGCTGCTGGGGGCACTCGCGACCCTAGTGGCCACACTGTCAGGGCTTGCGATCTCGGCCTGGCGGTTCTTCGGGGATGGGACGCTGGCGAAGCACCACGACTTCGTCTGGCCCGCCTTCGGCCTAATGATCGGCCTGGCCGTCTGGCGGCTGATCGAGCGCGACGGGGCCACGCGGCCCGCGTTTGGCGTATATCTAGTGTTTGCCGCCGCGACGGCGGGGCTGATGGCTGCTGCCGGCTATTTCGGCGGCGAGCTTTTGGGAGCTTAGGGAGTTAAGTTAGGAAGATCTAAAAATGGCGCGTGAACTTATGGGACTTGCAGCAGCCTTTGCTGCTGGGCTTGGGGTGGTGGGCCTCGCCTACGGGGTGTCCGCCGTGGGGACGCACATCGTGTCACCGGAGACGAAACAGGCAGAGGCCGAGCAGGCCGCACCGACGCAGAAACAGCCGCTGGGCGGCGGGCAAACGGCAACCTTGCAACTCGTCGCCACGGGCCATACCCTGTACATGGGCGCCTGCGCGAGCTGTCACGGGGAGCAGGGGCGGGGGCAGATCGGCCCCAACCTGCACAACCTGGGCGACCCCGATACCAAGATCACCCAGAGCATCGTGAACGGTTTCCCGCCTCGGATGCCGCCCTTCAAGGGGCAGTATAACGACGCGCAGCTCAAGGCGCTTGTCACCTACATCCAATCGCTCAAGTAGGACCAAGAATTCAGAGAGGTAACAGTGAAGACCACGGAGACACTATGGCTATAACGATAGACCCAAACCCCACCCTCGACCCGGATGAGCAGAAAACGGCAGCGGACGATGCGCGGCTGATCGAGTCGCCGATACCCCCATGCAGCATCGTCATCTTCGGGGCGACCGGCGACCTGACCCATCGCAAGCTGATCCCCGCCCTGTTCTCGCTGGAAACGCAGGGACTGTTGCCGGACAAGATGAAGATCGTCGGTTTCGCACGGCGCGACTTTTCCGACCACTCGTTCCGCGAGGAGCTGCAATGCTCGATTGAGGAGTTCGCGCCGGATTTGTGGAAGGAATCGCAGGACACCTGGCATAAGTTCGCGCGCCGGGTCGTCTTCCACCGCTCCGACTTCGATAACGCCCAGGGTTTTGCCTGGCTTAAAGAGCGGCTGGACAAGTTCGATCAGTCCGAGGGAACGTCGGGGAACCGCCTGTATTATTTGGCGACGCCGCCCTCCACCTACACGACCGTAATCCAGCAGCTTGGCAAAGCGGGCCTGGTCCAGTCCGGGGACGAAAAAGACAGCACTGGGTTCACGCGCATCATCGTCGAGAAGCCGTTCGGGTCCGATTTGGAAAGCGCCCGCGCGCTGAATGCCGAACTCAAACAGGTCTTCGATGAAGAGCAGATCTACCGCATTGACCATTATCTGGGCAAAGAGACGGTCCAGAACATCTTCGTCTTTCGGTTTGCCAACCTGCTGTTCGAGCCGCTCTGGAACTCTAAATATGTGGATAATGTCCAGGTGACGGTCGCCGAGACGGTGGGCGTCGAACAGCGCGCGGGTTACTTCGACCATGCAGGGGAGCTTCGCGACATGGTGCAGTCCCACGCCCTGCAAATGGTGGCGCTCATCGCGATGGAGCCGCCGAACACCCTGGACGCCCGCGACATCCGTGACGAGAAGGCCAAGGCCCTGCGCGCCATCAAACCGGTCCTGGAGGATAACTGCGAGGCATGCGTCGTGCGCGGCCAATACGGGGCGGGTCGGATGGGTGATAAAGATGTTCCGGCCTACCGGGATGAGCCGAACGTCCCCAAGGACTCGGTTACGGACTCGTTCGTCGCCCTGAAGCTGGAAATCCAGAACTGGCGCTGGGCCGGTGTCCCTTTCTATGTGCGTGCCGGAAAGCGGATGCCGGAGCGCGTCACCGAGGTCAATATCACTTTCAAGGACGTCCCGCGCGTCCTGCTGGCGAACGAGGACAGCGGCAGCGCCGAGCCGAACGTCATCACGATCCGGGTGCAGCCGAACGAGGGCATCTCGATGCGCTTGGGGGCCAAGCCGCCGGGCCAGAAGACCGTCGTCCGTCCCGTGGATATGCACTTTACCTACGGCACGTCTTTCGGCCAGCGCATCCACGATGCCTATGAGCGCTTGATCATGGACGCTTTGATCGGCGACGCCGCCCTGTTCACCCGCGACGACGAGGTGGAGGCCGAGTGGAGCCTGATTACGCCCATCCTGGACCACTGGGCCAAATCTAAGGCCACGGAGATTTCGGACTACGCTGCCGGGAGCTGGGGGCCGGAAGAGGCCGACAAGATGGTGACGGACTCGGGCCGCAAGTGGTGGAATCGGTGATGGGAAGTCGGTAATGGAGAAGGGGGGGGGGGGGGGGCCCCCCCCCCCCCCATTTTTGTTTTTTTTTTACAGAACAGCCCCCCCCCGCCGGCCGCCCCCCCCCCCCCCCCCCCCCCCCACCCCCCCCACCCCCCCAACAACCAACAACC
>JANLUQ010000275.1:0-2446 GCA_031363565.1 Armatimonadota bacterium
GGTCCTCGAAGGCGATGCGCTGCGGCTGGCCCACTTCCTGCGGGCACACGGCGCGGCGGACCACGAGCCGGTCACCTATCCGCGCTTCGGCACGGCGATGGTCGCCGTCAAGGGCCGCGATGTGGAACTGGTGACGGCCCGTATCGAGTCCTATGCCTCGGACAGCCGCAAACCTGAAGTCTGGCCGGGGACGCTCCAGGACGACGCCCGGCGGCGCGACTTCACGATCAACACCCTGCTCGAAAACCTGCACACCGGCGAGACCACCGACCCTTTGGGCCAAGCCTACGCCGACATCGAGGCCAAAATCCTGCGGACGCCGACCGACCCGCTCTTGACGTTCCAGGACGACGGCCTGCGGATGCTGCGCGCCGTGCGCTTCGCCGCCCGCTTCGGGTTCTCTATCCACCCGATCACCTGGAAGGCCATGCGCCAGCGGGCCACGCGGCTGAACGACATCAACCCCGATCGGACGCGCGTCATCTCCTGCGAGCGCATCCGCGACGAGTTTTGCAAGACCCTGATGACGGCCCGCGCCCCGCTGGGTCTGGAACTGTTCAAAGACAGCGGGCTTTTGGCGCAGTTCGCGCCCGAGCTTCTGGAAATGGTCGGCGTGACGCAGAACGAGGCTCACGCCTACCCCGTCTGGGAGCACACCCTGATCGCCCTGGGCAATCTGCCGCCGGAGGCATCCCTGACCCTGCGGCTGGGGACCCTGTTCCATGACGTGGGCAAGCCGCGCACGAAGGGGGTGGGAGAAGACGGACGCGTCCATTTCTATGGCCATGCCGATGCCGGTGCGGACATGGTGCGCCGCTGGATGAACCGCCTCAAGTTCCCCAATGACGAGATCTCCGCCGTCGCCACATTGGTCGCTCAGCATATGCGGATCGGCGAGTACCACGATAACTGGACCGATGCCGCCGTGCGCCGCCTGATGCGTGACCTGGGGCCGCACCTCGACGATCTGTTCGCCATCAACCGGGTCGATGTGTCCGCCCTGGCCCCCGGCCCTGCCCCGGTCTCGCGCGGGGCAAACCTGCGCGCCCGGATGACGCCCATCCAGGAGGTGCAGGACATCAGTGCGCTGACGTCCCCGCTCGACGGCAAGGAGCTGATGGCCCTGCTCCACCTGCCGCCCGGCAAAAAGCTGGGCGAGGCGAAGGAGTACCTGACGGGGGAAGTCGTAGAAGGCCGCCTCGCGCCGGACGACAAAGACGGCGCGGAACGACTGGCGCGGCGGTTCCTTGGAGTCAAATAACCCGATGGCATTAACACTGACAGCAGAGCTGGCCGCACGCATGAACCGCTTCTACTGGGACAGCGCCGTGCTGCGCGCCCGGCTCTGCGAGGGATTGGACGGGAACCCGCTGGGGGGGAGTGTGCAAGAGTTCGGCCACGCCGTCGCCATCAAATACCTTGACGGAGGGTCAATCCACGCAAACCGTGTGTTCGGCCTGGGGGTGGATGATCTCAGCCCGCTTGACGCCATCCTCCACTTCTACCGCGAAGACGGCCTGCGCTGTGATTTCCAGCTCAACGACCAGTCCATCGAGCCTGAAACGGCCCTCCGTCTGGCCGAGAAGTCCCTGCTCGTCACCAGATCCATCAGCACCCAGTACGGCGTCCCGACTGCCGCCCCGCCCCCGCCGCTGGGCGTCACCGTGCGCCGGGCCGACGGTGCGGTGCGCGAGGAGTGCTTTCAGCTCTTCATGGACGTCTTCGAGGTGTCGGCGGAGGAGCGCGAGGGGATACTGCTGACGGAGCGCCTGGAGAACAGCCAACCCGGCTCGCATCTCTACATCGCTTTAGTCGACGGCGTCCCGGCTGCCGCCGCCTCAATGGACATCCGCGACGGCATCGGGCACCTGACGTCAGGGGCGACACTGCCGCAGTTCCGCCGCCGGGGCTGCCAGGCCGCCCTGATCCAGCGGCGGCTGGCGGACGCATTGGAGGAGGGCTGTGACCTGGCCGTCGGTAATGCCATGCCCTACTCCGGCAGCCGGCAGAATATGGAGCGGGCGGGAATGCGAACGGCACTGCTGGGGTTGAAGGTGACAGATTGCAGCAGCCTTCCCGCGTAGGCTGTCCAAATCCGAAATCAAGCACAGACCTGGCTAATTTACTCTGCTCAGGATGTCAATGCCTCGGAGCTTCCTCCCTACACTTTTTTGTCTGATTCCAGTGGTCGTCTGAGCGGCCACTTCCCAGCGGCGGCTTGCCGCTGCGCTCTTTCTGATACCCCGCAGCTTGCTGCGGCGGAGATTTCATTGTAATACCCGTACCTCATAGATGGCAGGCAGGTACAAAACCGACCAACGCCAAATGTCCAACGCACCGCCCGCCCCTGGTGCAGCCCAGGCCCGTCCCTGAACTCATCCTCGCCGATGACGAAACTATGGCGGCGCGAGCGGCGCGGTACCGGTCTGACCAAGAGGCGCGCCGC
>JANLUQ010000354.1:0-2082 GCA_031363565.1 Armatimonadota bacterium
GGGGCGTCCAGCCGAAGCTGGCCACTCACAAGCTGGGTCGCTAGCAGGGTCTGGATGACCCCAGTGATCTGGTCCGTCGCATTGCCCGCCGCGCCGCGCCCGTCGCCCACGCCGCTGATGTTGATCAGCTTGGCGTTCGCCAAAGCCTCGGCGATGGCGGGGACGATCTGCGGGAGCAGTTCCAATTGCTTCAAGGCCAGGTAAGCATCGCCGCCCTGCTGGATAGCCTGGTTGACGGCCCGGATGGCATCGGCCTGGGCCAATCCCAGGGTGCGGACCTTGACGGCTTCGGCATCAGCGGAGGCTTCCGCCTGGATGCGGACGCGGGCGGCATCGGCGTTCGCCTGGGCGATCTGCGTGGCCTTCAGCTCCGCCTCGCGCTGGATGGCCAGGGCGGACTGCTTCAGGGCCTCGGCCTCGGCGACCGTGGCGGCGTTCTGCGCCTTGCGCTGCTCCAGATCGCGCTGCTTGTCGTTGATCGCCTGCTCTGCCCCGATCTGCGCCTCACGCGCCCGGCGCTCCTGGTCGGCGGAGACGATGTCGGCGTTGGCTTTCGCCTCGACGGCGGACTGACGCCGCCGCGCCTCGGCGACCTCGCTCTGGACCTCCTTGATGTTGAGCGAATTAAAGACCAGGCCCAGGTCCTGCAGCTCACGGGAGCAGGCGCCTTTGATGATCAGGGCCAGCCGGTCATCCTCCTCGACCGGCACGGCGGCGATGGAGCGGGCCACATCCGATCCGGGCGCGAGGGTGGAGATGTCGCGCTGGCCCTTGGAGGAGAACAATTCGTCATGGTTGAGCAGGTTGACCGCGCGCCGCCCGGTGGAGGTCAGCAGGTCCGACAAAGTCGCCGTCTGCTCGGCCTGTGGCTTGGAGAAGAACTTGTTGGCCGAGGTCGTGATCATCTCGTCCGAGTCCCCGACCGAGACGATGGCCGAGGCCAGGACGCGCACCTTGATCGGCTTGGGGACGCCGTTGCGGTCCACATCGGCGGTCTGATCGGCGATGTCTAGGTCAATATTGATGGCCTTGGAGGGAATGGTCGTGCTTGTCGTCATCAGCGGCACCTCGATCGCCTTGCCCGGCCCTCGGTAGATGGAGGTGCTGCCGCCGAAGCGCGAAACGAGGCGGATGGTCCCGGCATCTACAGTCGTCAGGAACCGGCTGATGATGATCGGGATGAGGATCAGGACGAAGACGATGAGACCAACGACAGACAAAATCACTCTGATACTATCCATGGGTTTTCTCCTAATGTGAGAAGGGCGAACATGTTACATAAAAGGCGAACACGCCTAGGAAAGGCGAACACGAGGTTCGCCCCTACAGCCGCGCGACGCGGCAGGAATTGGTACGTCCGTCTACACTCGTGATGGTAAGCCGGTCGCCGGGGCGGACGGCGCTTTCGGCCCGGTCCTCCGGCTCCAAAGTGGCGAGGATGCGGACGAGCTGGCCGTCAACGGTCACGCGCACCAGGCCCTTGCCCGCTGCATCGAAGCGAGTCAGCGCCTCGGCCTCGTGCGCCACAGTCCCAGCGAGGGATGTGCTGGGCGTGGAGGCGAACCGAAAGAGGACGTTCCAGAGGGGCCGGACGAGCAGCCCGTAGAAGGCCAGCCCGCCGAGCAGCGCGGCCCCGGTGACGAGTCCCGTGGGCAGATGCAGGTGCCTCAATAGCAGGCCCGTCGCGCCCACGCCGAGGCACACGCTGAATAAGGCCAGCGGGGACAGCAGCGTCCACAGCGGCGATGGTTCATGGCTCTGCCCGGAATGGCTCTGCCCGGAATGGCTTTGCCCGGTATGACCGCCGTGCGCGTGTCCCACCGGGGCATGGTGTCCCAGGTGTCCGGCATGGTGGCCGCCCAGCACGACCTGCGCCAGCAAACCGATGACGCCGATCAAAAGCAGTATCGAACAGATTAAGTAGATCATAGTCTTACTTTACTCTGACACGGCAGACGTGAAAAGGTTGCAGGCCGGCCTAACCCATCATCCCACCACCCGCACCCGCTGCTCCCGTATCCTTTCGATGGCCTCGGCCAGCAGCGCGCGGTGGCCGGCGTCGTTGAGCCAGGTGCTGGCCCC
>JANLUQ010000368.1:0-8919 GCA_031363565.1 Armatimonadota bacterium
CCTGCCGTGACCGGAGAGCCTTTGGACAAGAGGGTCATTCCCTCCGTGACACACCCTTCCCTCCGAGGTGAGGGTCGGCGCGTAGCGACGGGGAGAGGATCAGAAAGGTTTTACGATGCTGCTCAGTCTGTTCAACAACGCGGGGATCGTCCGCTATCCCCTCCTTATCTGCTCCATACTCGCCGTCGCCGTCATGCTGGAACGGCTGTGGACGCTGGCGATGCTGCGACGACTCGAAGAAGACACCTTCGAGGGCCTGAAGGCCGCACTGACACAGGGGCGGCCTGACGCGCTCCTGTCGCCGGAGTTCGCCGACGCCCCGGTCGCGCAGATCCTGCACTCGCTCGCCCCCCTGCGTGGCGAGAGTGAGGACACCATCGCAACGGCATCGGACATCGCCTTGGCCTTGCAGCGGATGCGCCTGCGGCGCTTCCTGGGGACACTGGCGACCATCGGCAGCACGACCCCGTTTGTTGGGCTGTTCGGAACGGTGCTTGGCGTCATGACCGCCTTCCAAGGCATGAGCAAGAGCGGGCTGAACGGCGATGCCATGGCGAGCGGCATTGCTGAGGCCCTGAGTGCGACCGCATTCGGCCTGCTGGTCGCTGTCCCCAGCATCGTCGCATACAACTATCTCGTGGGGCGCATTCAAATGCTGCTGCTCCAGATCCAGTCCCACGTCGCCCTGCTCGGACCGCTGTATCTGCGCGCCCGGATACGGGAGGAGGTGGCCTGATGCATCGCTCCTCCCCATCCGAAGATGATCCGGTGGCGGAGATCAACCTGATCCCGCTCATTGACATCTCGCTCACCTTGGTCATCATCCTGATGGTGACGACGGTCTTCATCCACAACCCCGGCTTCAAGCTGAACCTGCCCAAGACCGTGACTCATGAGGGGGCGCCCGAGACGGCCAAAGACGTCACTGTCGCCATCGCCCCAAACGGTCGGTATTACTACAACGGCAAGTCCGTCACGCTGCCCCAGGTGCAAGCCTTGCTGATCGTGGCTGCCGATCACGACAAGGGCCAGCGCGTGCTGCTGAAGGGCGATAAGTCCGTCCGCTATGAGCAGGTGATGGATGTCATGGACGCCATCCGGCAGGCGGGCCTGACGCGCGTCCTGCTGCCCACCGACCTGAAAAACGCCGCCTCCCCAAGTCCGTAGGCGAGAGGAAGACCGCAATTGCGTAACGTGCGAACCGAGCGCTGGTGGTGGCTGGGGGGCTTCCTGCTCCTGTCCGTCCTCCTTCATATCTTTCTTGCCCTGCACGGGCCAAGCTTCGGCTTGAAGGGCGAAGCGCCGTCGTCTCGGGAGATCGAGCTGACCCTGGAGCCATTGCCGCCGGCCAAAAAGCCGCCCGTGCCCAAGCCGAAGGTCGCGGTCCGGCCCAAGCCGGCGCCGAAGGCCGCCAAAGAAATGCCCAAGATCGCCGCCAAACCGATCAAAGAGAAGAAAATCGCACGGGCCGTTCGGAGGCCCGTGACGCCGGTGCGCGTAACCCGCGCGACGCTGGCCGTGAAGCCTGCGGCCCGTCCCGCGCAAGTGGTCCTGCCGGAAGACGTGCCGGAGGCGACACCAGCGGCCCATGCCGATACGCCAAAGATCACCCGCGTCGCCTCAGCCCGGACCGGGCTTGCCGGTGGGGCATCCGGCGGCGGTCATAGCCCGGTGCGGGGTGCGCAGACGCCGGAGGACCAGCCGCAGGATAACGGGCTGGCGGGCGGGATGCACTTTCCCAAAATGGCGGCACATCTCGGCGGCGAGTCCATCCTATCGGTCAAAAATCCCCTGGCCGAAGACGCCGTACCGGAGGAGAAACCCGGCTTCAGCGCGGGCGCGGGTGGCGGGCCGGGGATCGGGCAGGGGCGCGGACGCGGCGGCCTGGATGGCAAGCTGCTGGCCTCCCTACGCGGCGGCCACGGCCCTGGTCTCGGCGGTGGAGTCGGGGGCGGCTTCGGCGCGGGTAGCGGCCGGGGGAAGGGCCGAGGGCGCGGAGCGGGACGTGGGGCCGGGGCGGAGGAATCGGGTGATGGAAATGGCAGCGGCCCGGATCTGCCGCCCGCCACTGGTGATGGCTATGGCCACCCGGGCATTGGGACGGGGCAGGGTGGGGGGCGGCGCGTGGCGCGCGGTGGGGGCGCATTCGGCGGTGTTGGCGGCCTACTGCGCGGCGAGCCGGCCCGCACCTCGGGCGACGGGAAACCGGGGACGAACGGGCACGGGCTGGCGGCGGCGATCTACGAGGGCCGCCCCTATTTGGAAAAGCTGATCGGCCACCGCACAGACGCCGCGATTGACTTTAACTGGGGCATGACCGCCGCCGTCGTTCCCGGAGCCAGCCGCATCTTCTCCGTCCGATGGACAGGAAAGATCCGGCCCGATTACTCGGAGGTCTACACCTTTGCTTCACAGGAAGATGACGGTCTCCGGCTCTGGGTTGATGGCCGGCTACTGATTGACGACTGGAAAGACCACGCGCTGACGCCTCGGCGCGGCTCGGTCCGGCTGGAAGCGGGCCAGAAGTATGACATCCAGGTCGAATACTTCAACGGGCCTAAACATGCCAAAAACGGTTCGGGCCACGCCGAGGTTCACCTGCGCTGGGTCAGCACGAGCCAGCCCCTGGAACTCGTTCCAGAGCGCGCGCTGTCTCAGGAGTGATCCTCTCCCCGCGACAAGTCGCGACCCTCCCCTCGGAGGGAAGGGTGGGTTCGATGGGGGGTAGGGCACCTCTTCTTGTAGGCTTACCGTGACCGGAGAGCCACCCAATGAGTTGGTCATAACCCCCCACCACCCACCCTTCCCTCCGAGGGGAGGGTCGCGACTTGTCGCGGGGAGAGGATCAGAGCTTTGCCCCCGTCTCCCCCAGCAATGCCTCGGTCTGCCCTTTCAGAGCCGCGACCGTCTGCCCCACGACCGCGACCAGCCGCGCGAAGTTCTCCCCCTTGAACGTGTCCTGCCGCGCCCGCGCGCACAGGCGGGACATCCCTGTCGCGACGCCCTCATCCTGTTCATACTGACGCAGATAGCGTGACTCGGCGAAGCGAGTCAGCACTGTGTGGAGATCCGGCAGTGGCTGGCCGACGACAGCCTCCGTCCAGCGCGTGACATCGGCGCGGTCGGCGGCGGCAAAAGCCCTGTAGAAGTCATCGGCGACGGTCGTGTCACACCGCAGCAGGACGGCATCAAGGGCCAGTTCTACCAGGACGTGCGCCACAAAGAAGCGCCGGACGCGGATGCCGTCAAAGGGCGTTTGCGCGAGGATTTGGCTGACCTCAGCCTGCGCCTCGGCGAACGCCGCTGTTTTATGGAACGCAGTGTCCGTCGCCAGATGCACTAAGACCCCCGCGCGCAACGCCTCCTCGTCGGCGGTCGGCGCCGGCTGCCGCTCGACCAGGGCCGGACGCAGGCGGAGGCGGCGGGCGGCTAGGGGAAGCAGATCAGGGAGCGCGCTGCCGACGACATACATCGGCAGTGGGTTTATAGGTGTCAAGAAGCGCGTCGCGAGAACGTGGTGGGCGAGGAAGTTCATCCAAACAAGTCCATCGTCATCTGCGACGGGTCGGGGCGCTTGGCGACCGGGATAGGCTTGGGGAACAGCGTGTCGAAGTGGTCCTCGCCGATGGCCTCGCGCAGACGCCCGGCGAACTTGTAGAGCTTCTGGGCATAGTAGTCGGTGTCCTCGTCATGGGCGTAGTCCTGCACCAGCCCGAGCGACTTGTCTTTTTTCTGGTACAGGGCGACGAACTCGCCCTGATTGATCCCCGCCCCCCGGATGGCGTCGGCGGCGCGCTTCCGCAGATCGGAGGACAGCAGCTTGTCGGTTACGCGCTCGCGCTTGGCAAGCTGCTCAATGGGCATCTCGCCCGCCTCGATCTTGTCTATCATCTCGCTGTAGAGATGCGAAAGCTTATCCGGCTCTTCGTCCAGAAGTATGTTCACGGCGTCGGTCAGGAAGTGGCGGCCGTAGCGCTCATCGGCCCGCGAGCGCAGTGAGGAGCCTTTGAAGATCTTGTGACCATTCGGCTCGACTAGGACGTAGTTCTTCATTTTTAGCGAGAGCATGGCGGCATAGGAGCCGTCGTGGGCCAGCCGAATCCCAGGAGGCAGCGACATCCCGATCTTCTCGACATAGGCCAGCTCCTCCGCCTCGGACTTAACAGCGGTGGGCGGCTGGAAATAGACGCCGTCGGTGTCTATCTCGATCACCCGCGCGCCCTGCGTTTCGAGTTCCGCCGCGATCTGTTTGACGATGGCCTGGCCTGCCTCGGTCACCTGCCGGGCGGCGAGGTAGTCGTTGAAGTAGAACGGGCCGCCGATGTAGCCATAAAACGAGTTGATAAGCGTCTTGAAGGAGTTCTGTAGACCGTCCCAGTAGGAATGCTCGCGCGTGTCCTTCGGCGTCTTCTTGAGCTGGCCTTTGGCGTCCAGCCGCCGCTGGGTCAGGTCGGACAGCAGGGGCAGGAAGATCTGCAAGGTGTCCGAGGCCGGGCCGATCTTCTGGGTCAGCATCAGGCTCGGGTACAGGCTTTCGACATCCGCCTTGACGATGGGCTTGACCACGCCGGTGACGCGCACCTCGGTGTAGCCGCCGGGGTAGGGCTGTGGGGCCTTCTGCTTGGCGACCGCCCGGCCCTGCCGCAGATACTCGCGCAGGAGAATGGCGTTGATCTTCTCCCCGTTGCCGGTCACGGCGACGTTCTGGTACGAGTCGGGGATCATCTGGGTCTGATAGAACTCGGTCGGGGCGACCAAGGCGGCTAAAGCCGCCGTCTCCTGCACGTCCTGGGCGGCATAGGTCTTGACCTTCTCCGGGTCGCTCTCAAAGATCGAGACGATCTCGCTGCGGTCCAAGTACACGCGGTCCGGCGGCGCGATGCCGTAGGTCTGCGCGCACTCCTTCAGGCCATACGAGGATACCTGCCCGCGCGACCAGTCAAAGCGCTGCACTTGCAGCAAAGTATCTAAAATATGACGCCCATACAGATAGACCGGCGTGAACTGACGCGCGTTGGTCCCGATGGCGCAGTTGCGCGGGGCACCCATGACGGCGGGCGCGTTCCGGCGTCCGAAGGTCGGGGGGATGTCATGCGCGGCGCACCGGGCGAGAAGGTAGGGCAGGTCGAACGAGTAAAAGTTGTGCCCCTCGATGACGTCCGGGTCGCGCTCCTGCGTGATCGCCAGCAGCCGCCGCAGCATGTCGGCCTCGTCGCCGATCAGCACGTCCAAAAAGCCCCGGTTGTCGGAAACGCTGATCATGAAGATGCTGGCGTCGGGCAGGTTGGGGTCAAGCGATGTCGTCTCGATATCCACTTGCAGCCGCTTCAGATCGTCGAAGGCCATGCCCTTGAACAGCGTATACCCGGAGGCCACCATGAACTGCTTGGTGGCGCTGCCGTACTGGCAGACCCCAGCGTGCTCGTCCCGTAAGGTCCGCTTGGCCTCCTGATACGCCCGCCAGCCTGACGGGAACTGCACCAGCCAGTTGTAGCCCTCGCCGTCCAGTTCCGTCGTCTGGGCACCGGGAAAGTGCCGCTCTCGGTCCGTCGCCAGCCACGGGACGAACGGGATGGTCTTCGTTGCCGTCTCCTCGCCGACGCGGACGAACAGCGTCGCCTCCCGGTCCGTCGTTTCCACTGCCACGATTCTTTCCGTCGGGTCAACCCCGAACAGCACGATGTCCAAACGCTCGCTCATGGAGCCTATTGTACCCAACTCGGCAGTGGTACAATAGGCGGACGATGAGATACACCTGCCCCTGCTGTGGATACAAAACGCCGCCGCAAAAGCTGCTCCGGTGGGCGTGACGTTACGCCTGAAGATGAGAAAGACCCGGACCTGCGACCGCTGCCGCAGTTCAACGGTTTTATGAACGGTCGGGAAGTAAGCAATGGGTTGGAGGAAAGTACGACCGAAGAAAAAGACGCCTTCGACGCAGATGGTGACTGAGCGCCCGCCACGGATGAAGATTACGCCGGAAGAGTCATTGCGGTACATGCAGGCTTTCTCCTCCGAGCGGATGCAGAAGTTCATTGACAGTGTGCATAGCAGCGAAAAGGCGGGTGGCTGATGCCATGTACCTTTTCGTTCTCCCTAGTCCTTGACAATTCCGCCGGGAACGAGTAAAATAGGAACGGTTTTAGCACTCAACACCTGCGAGTGCTAAAACAGAGTTTTCAACCCGAACCCTACGAAATGTGACGAGGAGGCAATTTCACATGGCAGTCAACTTCCGGCCCCTGTCGGACAAAGTGCTGGTCAAGCCCAGCGAGGCCGAGGCCAAGACCAGCGGCGGCATCTATATCCCTGACTCCGCCCAGCAGAAGCCCCAGGAGGGCGAGGTCATCGCCGTCGGGCCGGGCCGCGTCCTCGACGACGGCTCTCGCTCGACCCTGGCCGTGGCCGTGGGCGACAAGGTCATCTATTCCAAGTACGGCGGGACCGAGCTGAAGCTGGAAGGCCAGGAATACATGATCCTGGACGAAGACCAGATCTACGCCGTCCGCGCCTAACCGTTCGATATTCCCAAGGAGATTTTAACCCATGGCAGCCAAGACATTGCTGTTCGATGAAGAAGCCCGGCGCGCGCTGGAGCGCGGCGCGAACGCCGTCGCCAACGCCGTCAAGGTCACGCTCGGCCCCAAGGGCCGCAACGTCGTCCTAGACAAGAAGTGGGGCAGCCCGACCATCACCAAGGACGGCGTCACCGTCGCCAAGGAGATCGAGCTGGAAGACCCCTATGAGAACATGGGCGCGCAGCTCGTTCGCGAGGTCGCCTCCAAGACCAACGACGTGGCCGGCGACGGCACCACGACGGCCACCGTTCTCGCCCAGGCCATCGTCAATGAGGGCCTGCGCTACGTCGCGGCGGGCGGCAACCCCATCGCCCTGCGGCGCGGCATCGAGCTTGCCGTCGAGAAGGCGGTCGAGGAGCTGAAGGCCCGCAAGATCGAGATCACCGACAAGGCCTCAATCGCCCAGGTCGCCTCCATCTCCGGCAACGACCCCGAGATCGGCGCCATGATCGCCGAGGCCTTGGACAAGGTCGGCAAGGACGGCGTCATCACCGTCGAGGAGAGCAAGGGCACCGACACCACATTGGAAGTGGTCGAAGGCTTGCAGTTCGACAAGGGCTTTATCTCCCCCTACTTCGTCACCGATGCCGAGCGCCAGGAAGTGACCCTGGAGAACCCGGTCATCCTGCTGCATGAGAAGAAGATCTCCAGCGCCCAGGACCTGATCCCCCTGCTGGAGAAGATCTCCCAGTCCCGCCGGCCCCTGCTGATTATCGCCGAGGACGTGGACGGTGAGGCGCTCGCCACCCTGGTCGTCAACAAGCTGCGCGGCATCCTGAGCGTCGTCGCCGTCAAGGCTCCTGGCTTCGGCGACCGCCGTAAGGCCATGATGGAGGACATCGGCGTCCTGACCGGTGGCCGGTTCCTGACCGAAGACCTGGGCGTCAAGCTCGACGGCGTCGAGATGACCGATCTTGGCACGGCCAAGAAAGTCGTCATCACTAAGGAAGACACGACCGTAGTCGAAGGCGGCGGCCAGACCGACGCCGTGAAGGGGCGGATCGAGCAGATCCGCCGCCAGATCGACAACACGGATAGCTCCTACGACAAGGAGAAGCTCCAGGAGCGACTGGCGAAGCTGGCCGGCGGCGTCGCCGTCATCCAGGTCGGCGCGGCCACCGAGACCGCCCTCAAAGAGAAGAAGCACCGCTTCGAAGATGCCCTGTCCGCCACCCGCGCGGCCGTTGAGGAAGGCATCATCGCCGGCGGCGGCGCGACCCTGGTCGCGATCATCCCCGTCCTGGACAGCCTCCAGCTTGAAGGCGATGAGAAGGTCGGCGTCAACATCGTCCGCCGCGCCCTCGAAGAGCCGCTGCGCCAGATCGCGCAGAACGCCGGGCTGGAAGGCTCCGTCGTCGTGCAGATGGTCAAGTCACTGCCCGCAGGCCAGGGCCTCAATGCCCTGACCGAAGAGTATGTGGACCTGGTCGCGGCAGGCATCGTGGACCCCGTCAAGGTGACGCGCTCCGCCTTGCAGAACGCCTCGTCCATCGCTGGCATGATCCTCTCGACCAACTCGCTGATCGTCGAGAAGAAGCAGAAGAGCAGGCCCGGAGCGGGCGGCGACGACCACGACGACGATTACTAAATCGTCCGGTCGGCACTGACAACGAAGGAGGGGCGCAGCGTGAGCCGCGCCCCTCCTTGTTCGGTTACTCCTATTCGTGCCAGGAGAAGAAGCAATGCCGATATTGCTTCGCCCGCGGTGTTCGCGCCAAGCGACCACAATGGGGACACCGATTGAGAAATATCTCCCTCCGGTGCTCCCGCAATATTCCCTCGTTTGTGTTCGTAAAGAACTGCTCCGCGCCGACTGCGAGGAGCTGCAACACTTCGGGATCTTTAGAAACTAATTCCCAGCGTAGCCGTTCCTTCATCGTCAGGGAACTGGCGTGTTTTGCCTTCTCCTCCCCAACGATGGACATGTAAGCGGAACTCTCGCGTCTACTCATCAAGTCCATATAGTTAAAGAAAACATATTTGGTGAGAGCATCCATCTGTTACGCTGCCTGCGCGGTCTTCTCCCGCAGCCAAGAGTTAACCAGGACCTCCGTGGACGTCTGCCGCCGACGGGCGATCTCGGTGAGGCTTCTCATTACTTCCTCGTCCACCGCGACGAGGTAAGTCTTCTTCTCCAGGCTGACTCCGAAGTGCGCTTCCGGCATCTGCTCCCAATGGTCGCCCATGTCGTGCGTGTCGAAATAGTCCACCAGTTCCTGGGTCGTCCCGAATTCCGGCAGCGGCTTACTTTCTTCCACATCGCCTGCGCTCCTTGTCCGCCACGTCGTGGGCGCTCAGGATCAGCGCCTCTGTGAAAACCTTGTAGATGAACAGCACCGCT
>JANLUQ010000398.1:0-1549 GCA_031363565.1 Armatimonadota bacterium
CGCCGCTTGCGGCGGGGGTAGGATCATGCCTTCCTGCGCCGCACCGTCATCACCATCCCGCCCATGCCCAGCATCAGCAGCAGGCCGAGGCTGAACTTCTTTTGAGAGGGGTGGGGCCGGTGCCGAAAGGCGAGCAAGCAGAAACCCGAATGTTGACGCTCAGGGTCACTCGCCCGCCGCCGGTAATCCTAGATACCCGCGTATCCACAGCTCGTCGGGGGCGATGACTTTGCCGGTCACCAGGTCGGCGATCAGGCGGCCTGCCGTCGCCAAACGGCCGTCGTCGAGCGCGCCCAAAGCAAACCGGGGGCACGGCACGGATGAGCCGAAGTTGTAACGGACCAAAGGGGCGAGGAGCTGCCTACCTACCACAGTCTCCTCCAGGTCGCGCTGGATCTTGTGCAGATAGAAGAGCAGCACGTCCTGATGGACGCTTCCCAGGGCGAAGGTCGCGCCGGACGCGCTGCCGTCGGTGGTGAGGGTCTGGCCCAGGATGCTCTTGGCGATAGCCCGGTCTTGATACTCGATGGCCTCCAAAAAACCCGCCGGGGCGGACCGTGCGGTCTCGAGAAGCCCCAGGTGCATGTCCGAGGGCAGGACGATCGCGCTCTCGTTGTGCACCTGTGCGACCAGGGACAGCAGCTCACGCTGCTGGTCCGCCCCGTACCCGCGCTCGGCATCGTAGGAGCCGGTGACGGTCGGCATGCCGAACTTCTCCAGATACTTGGTCCACCAGCGCAGCAATTGCTGCTTGGCGAGCCAGGGCTTGTAGGCCGCCCGCAGGTCGCTCAACCCCAGCGGGTTCTCATAGCGGGGCATGTAGCTGTAGCGCAGGAACTTGTCGGGCGGATAGACCTCGCCCAAACACCCGCGCAGGGCCGAGACGTTCCCGAAGTCGTCGGTCTCAAACGTGAACCCGTCCGGGTCCTTGCTCTTGAGGGCGGCCAGCCCGACCATGCCGGCGTAGGGGCCGCCGTCGTTCATCTGGTAGACGATCTCGACGAGTGAGATGCCCAAAGCCAGCGCATCCAGGACAGCGTGCAAGGCGTCCAGTATGCTCCCACGCATCCCCGTCAAGGTGTGCCGGACGAAGGCGGCCACGGCTAAGTCTTCGGGCGATGCGGAGGCGGCGTGGACGGACCAGCCCTGCGACAGGACGGCGAACTTCTTGGTGTTGAGGCAGGCTTTGACCTGTGGGTCGGTCTGCATCCTTCGGTAGACCGAGTATCCCCCCGGCAGCCCGTCGTCGGGCAGGGCCAATGCGGCCGTCATGCCGAGCAGAGACGCGCCGTTGGCCGGAGCCAGCTCGCCTAGGGGCGGGAGGGCCGGCGTGTCCAGGGGCCTGCGCTTCAGGAGGGGGAGGGATGGAAAGGTAAGTTTCATGGTGGGTTTCCTTTTGATCCTCTGGCCGATCCTCTCCCGTCACGCGAGCGTGCCACCCTCCCCTCGGAGGGAAGGGTTCCAGAGGGGAAGGGTCGAGGCCCACTCCGGGACCGGAGGCAGGCTTTCCTGGCTCCTTCTGAACCCCTTCCCTCCGAGGGGAGGGTGG
>JANLUQ010000400.1:0-3435 GCA_031363565.1 Armatimonadota bacterium
GCGTCTTGCCCAGGCCCGGCACGCCTTCGAGCAGGGCGTGGCCGCCGGACAGCAGGCAGATCAGCACGCCGTCCACGATATCAGTGTTGCCGACGATGACCTTGCCGCATTCGGCCCGGACGCGGGCGAAGTCGGTCTTGAACTGCGCGATCGTCGCTTCATTGATTTCCATGTTGGTGATTAGGTTCGCGACTCTCTGCCCGATTTCCTGCTTCCTCCCCTTTCTGCTTATGGCACTTCGCTAAGATGAGGGCACTGTCGGCGAATCGGCGTACTGGATGATTGTCACGTCCCCTGAGACGAGGTCGCGTTGCAGGTGGGTCGCGTCGAGGGCCGTCTTCAGCCGCCGATAAAGTTCCGTCGCGATCTCCATGTTCTCTTTCAGGCGGCTTGCACTGTCGGATTGGGGGCTGGCTTGCCTGGACTCACGTTCCCGCCGCTCTGCCTGGTCCATCGCCAGCCCTGCGTGGGCGACCTGGCGCTCCAGATTCCCCTCGTTGCCCATCATGTCCCGCATTGCGAGAGACCGCTTGTAGTCCACGAAAGCGCGGGTGGCTGCGTTTGCGAGGTCTTTCGCCCGTTCAGGATCAGTGGCCTCCGCCGTGACGACTAGAATACGGGTGCCTGGCAGGTTGGTGGTCTTTACAGCCTTCTGAACATCGTCTTGCGTAGGGAAAGTGACGTCGTTCTGCCTGTGTTCGATCAGAGCGGCGTTCTTCAATTGTGCTATCGTCCGCCGCGCCATCTCGCGGTTCTGGATCAGGGCGATCTGGGTTTCCATGGACTCGTCCGCCTGAGGCGGAGTGACGCCCAGAAGGTCACCGGGGGCTGCCGGGGCGGGGGAGAGGACCATTATCTGCGCTTCGGCCCGCCATGTCTTGGGGACGGGCGCGCAGGCACCCGACAGGCACAAAAGGACCAGCAGGAGGAGCCAGGCGCGTCGCTGCCATACGGGCTTCTTCGCGACGGACACTGGGTTGTCCGGGGTTGGGTTGTCTGTCTGGGGCTTGTTCATATCCGCACAGTGTAGCAGATAAGCTGGTGGCCGTCAATGAGGCGAGTTTGCCCCCCAGGGCAATCGCCAATCAGATTCGACCATGCGTTGAAACGCACGGCTAGACGGCGCAGACGCCAAGAAGTACCGCTTCGCGGCACTGGCACGAGAGGCTCCCCTGGCACGAGATGTTTCTTAGCCCCGCGAAGCGGCGGCTTCCCGGCGTCCACGCCGCTTAGCCGTGCGTTTCAACGCATGGTCGGATCTGATTGGCGATTGCCCTGGTTTGTCCCGGTGGCGAAGGCATGGACGACCGGGGTCGGGCTTGCCGCCTGTTCCGTCGGATCAGCTTTGGTGGCAACATCAGTGCCCCCTCGCCCGTCACAGGGGGCAGTCCCAAGACAGGAAAAACTCGCCTGCCTACTTTGTTCGGCGCTTCCGTCTCATTCCTTTTCGAGGAGGAATGGGCGGCTTGGGCGTGGAAAGCACCCGTAGCGAAGGCATTCATGGCGAGTGCCGCGACAATCCGCCTCTGAGTAAGGCGGGCACCGGGCAGCCATAAAAATATGCCTGCTTCCGGCGTTTTCAAGATGCGAGCGCGTTTATATACGAACAGTAGACTGCCCTTCGCCGTAGAGTGAAGGGTGGTCGGAAAGGCACTTCAATGATGCAGAAGCTGCTAGCAAAGTTGCTGACGATGACGGCGATGGTTTTGATAGCGGGCGTCCTCCTCCCCGTGGCGCGGGCCGCCGCGCCCACCGAGGCACAGAAGACGCTCCAGGCTGATTATAATGACCGGGACGGCGCGGTGTCGCGCAAGGACATCGAGGGGACGTTGGCGCACTATGCCCCGGATTTCACGAGCGTCACGACAGTCGGGAAGACGCACGACTTGAAGGAAGAGCGGGCAGAGTTCCTCAAGACGTTCCGCCTGCCCGCGAGATCCAGCGTCACCAAATCCACTATCCAGAAGGTGGCGCTCGGGAAAGCCGGGGCGGAGGCCGTCGTTTCCGTCCGTCGGCGCGGCACCCTGCTGTTCCTCAACCCGCAGACCCAGTCTAATGACACCCTAATACTGGAAGGCTCCTATCAGGACACCTGGACCAAGCGCGGCGGGATATGGCTCCTGACGCGCGAGCAGGCGTCCTCGCTCAAGGCGACGATGAACGGCAGACCGTTGTAGGGGCAAATTGTAGGGGCAACTCGTTGCGCCCTGCTATCTGCCCCTTCTTCCCTTCCGGCGGTCCCCTTTTCCCTTCCTGCGATTCAGGGGCGGGTCGTGTAAGAGGGCGTGATTCATCGTGCCCCTACGCCGGGCGAACGTCACTCCCGTGCCCTCAATGTCACCGTCAGGGCGTGGGCCGTGCCCCCGCGCGCAAGGTTCAGCGTCACCGCCTGCCCCGCTGCTTGGCCGCGCAGCACGCGGCGCAGATCGTCCACATCATCCAGGGCCATCCCGCCCAGGCCGAGCAGGATGTCGCCGAGTAACAATCCCGCTGCGTCGGCTGGACTGCCGTCTTCCACCTGCACGACCAGCAGGCCGTGCGCCTGGGACACATTCAGGCTCGTCTGGAGACTCTGCGGCAGGGCGACCGACTGCGCGCTGACGCCTAGGTAGCCGCGCTTGACCGTGCCGCCCGTAAGCAACGCATCGGCGACATGTGCCACGATGGGCAGTCCCAGGGCGAAGCCCATGCCGCGCCCGAAACTGAGGTTGGTCAGGCCGACGATCTCGCCCGCAACGTTCACCAGCGGCCCGCCCGAGAAGCCGGGGTACAGCGCGGCGTCGGTATGCAGGATATACTCGGGCCGGCCCCCATCCTGCGCGTCCTGCCGGGTGCTGATGATGCCTACTGTCGCCGACAGGCCCGACTCGCCGGGGCGGCCCAGGGCCAGCACAATCTGGCCGACCTGCACCGCTTCGGGGTCGGCCCTGGGAATAGGCGTCAGCCCACCTGCTGCGACGCGCAGGACAGCGAGGTCGGTTTCGGGGTCGCGCCCGACCAGCGTGGCGGGCCGCCGCGTCCCGTCGGCCATCTCGATGGTCAGGTCATCATCGCGCTCAACTCCGTGTGAGGTAGTCAGGACAACGCCGTCCTCCGTCCACACGATGCCGGTCGCCGTCAGTTGGCTGCCGTCATCCACGCGGACGACGGACGGCCCAACGCGGGCGACCACATCGGCGAATTGCGCCGACAGGGCGGCGAGTGTCGAGGGAGAAGAAGTGTTTGTTTCCAGTATCATGGTGCTGTGGTTCCTTTGGTTACTGTGTAGACCCATCGCGCGCCTGAAAAGAGGCGCGTCGCTTGCCGTATTGATGGGTCTATGGTATTCTGGGCGCGGAGGGCAGCTGCTCCGCGCTCGCGCCGGGGATTAGCGAAAAGCGCGGAAGCCTCCCCCATTTATGGGGGAGATGGATAGCGCATCGCCTTTCCGAAGGC
>JANLUQ010000437.1:0-2173 GCA_031363565.1 Armatimonadota bacterium
TGTCCGTCTCGATCTCAGCGATCACGTCGCCCACCACCACCGTCTCGCCGTCCTGCTTCAGCCACTGAATCAGGGTGCCCTCTTCCATTGCGTCGCCCATCTTGGGCATGATCACTTCTGCCATAGTTTCCTTCTGTTTCAGACGAAAGGGCGAGGAAGCCCCGCCCTTCTGTGCCCTACTTAATCGGCGTAAACGTCCTGCGTGAGTTCCTCAATGGAGCAGACGGGACTGGTCTCGGCAAAATCGGCGGAGGCACGGGCCATGTCAATGGCCTGCTTATCCATAACGTCCTTCTTGGCGTCGTCGAGGATACCGCACTCGCGCAGATTCTTTTCCAGGATCAGCAGCGGGTCGCGGCTCTTCCACAGCTCCGTCTCGGCAGGATCCCGATACGTCCCCTGCGTTTCGGCCCCGTCCGCCGCACCGTGACCGACGTAGCGGTAGGTGATCGCCTCGAGGAAGTAGGGGGCCGGATGCTGGCGCATGTTGTCTATGATCTCCTGGGCGGCCTGTCGGACGGCGAAGTAGTCCTGTCCGTCCACCTTGGAGTGGGCCATCGCATAGGAGTCGGCACGCGAGGCGAGGTCGGTGTTTGCTGAGGAGCGGTCTACGGACGTGCCCATAGCGTACTTGTTGTTTTCCAGGACGAACAGGATCGGCAGCTCGTAAAGCTGCGCCATGTTCATCGCCTCATGGAAGCCGCCTGCATTCATGGAGCCGTCGCCGAGGAAGCAGACGCAGATGTTTCCATTGCCCTTGAACTCGGGCGCGTGCTTCAGCGCCCAGCCAATGCCGACGGCCAGCGGGGCATTGCCGCCGACGATGCCGTAGCCGCCCGCGAAGCCGTGCTTCTTGTCGAAGAGGTGCATCGAGCCGCCCTTGCCGCGCGAGACACCCGTGCCCTTACCGTAAATCTCGGCCATCAGCTTGTTGGGGTCGCTGCCCAGAATCAGGCAGTGCGCATGGTCCCGGTATGAGGATAGAGCCTGATCGCCCGTCTTATAGCTGCTGAGGACACCCAGCGAGACCGCTTCCTGGCCGATGTAGAGGTGCAGGTAGCCGCCGACCTTGCCGGCTCGGAAGCCGCGCTCGCACTGCTGCTCGAAATGGCGGATGTCCAGCATCTGCTGGTAAGTGTGCAGAAGGTCCGCGTCGCTGAGTTTCAGCGCCTTGATAGCCGATTCCGCCGAGGTCGGCTCTAGGCCGATGCTGTGCGCGTCATACCGAGGCGCGCGCAGCTTGGCGTTTTTGCCGCCGTTCTTATCGCTGTTCTTGTGGGTCTTGTGCGGAGGCGCGGCGGGGCTTGCTGCCATGGGGTTTGAACCTCTCGTGTCTAGAATAAACGTCGTATTTGTCGTGTTTAGGGTTCGGGAACAGATCCCGGTCAAGTTTGGGGCTAGTAGTCGTTCGGAAAGCCCCTATATTATAGCCGCATCGAGCGGGCGGTGTCAAGGAACAGGCCGCCGAATTGATGAGCATATCCAGAGACGGCTACAGCGGCTCGATTGAGACCGCGCCGCCGTTGATCATTTCTGCTTGGAGGAGTAAACCGGCAAGTAAAGCTTGTTCTCCTCTGCATCTTTGGGATAGCAAGAACCGTCCAAGTTGAGTCCATTTTCCGTTTGCAGTAGCATATCAACGGCCATGATATTTCTTGCCTCCGAAGATGTAAAGGTATATTTACAGGAATCAGGCTTACTGCTATATCGCATCTTTGTGGCACAACACACCATAACAGCGGTTTTTACCGCACATTCTTTCCTGAATACGGCAAGATGCTTTCGCTTGCTACAAATGCCCTCACCCGACAGGGAGCAGAGTTTTGCCTTGCGATTGGGGGGGCTTTGGCGAAGTCCAACAGGGTCGTGGGGATGCCTTACTCCCCCCAACACGTCTCTATGGTGATTTCGATCTCATCGCCGCTCCGCAGATCCCTTTCAACCCGTGCCAGCAGGCCCTCATCACGGATGGGAACCGACATGGCGGTATACTTTCGCGCGCCATCAGGCCGCGTCAGGATTTCGTGAAAAGCGGTAACTGGCGGCTCCCCCGGTTCAGTACGGGCGAATGTAGCGCGTGTGGTTGTGATCTTCGTTTCCAGCGTCAGTCTCGTCCCCTTGCACAGAGTACCCTCCCGAGACTTACAGCGTGGACGCCGGCTAATGAGCTAAC
>JANLUQ010000447.1:0-11137 GCA_031363565.1 Armatimonadota bacterium
GAACTCGCCTTCCGCTAGGCCAATGGGACGTAGCGGCTTCATTCTGCTGCCTCTGACAATGGCACAGGCGAATATAGAGCGGCTTCTACCGCACTCGATACGCCCTTCCTACATCCGCTCCGGCGCGGACAGCCCGAGGAGGAACAAAATAACGGCACACCACCGACCTCATCAACCTATGGCATGTAGGAATCGTACACCGCATGAGGCCCGATCCAGAACCACAAGACTCCTTCTGGTCGGTCATAGGCTAACACGCGGTAGTGCAAACCGACACGCGCCGACCAATACTTCCCGATCTTCTTGAAGCGCAGGGAAGAGTGGTCCGGGTCGGCTTGAAGCAGAGCGAAGTTCTTGTCGGCAAGTTCACGCATCTCAGCGGGCAAGGCATTGTAAAGCTGCCAGAACTGAGGGGTGGTGAAGTGCCTCATAAGGGCCGACACCGGCCCGCCTCAAACTCCTGATTGGCCTGTTCCGCCAATGCGTCAAAACGCCCCGAAAGCGCATCCTTTTCGATCTGCCGGTCCCATAGGTCGGCCTGATACTCCTCGAACCAGGTGGCAAGCTGGCTCAGCTCGGGAGTAGGGAGCTGTGTGATTGCGGCTTCGATTTCTTGAACACTCATGCGGTCATTGTACCAGATTACGCCGCAGGGCTACAGGTGCATCTACGTCATGTAGGGGTGGGTCTTGTCCCCACCCTCTTCAGGAGCGTCATCGCCCCTCAAAATCGCGCAGAATGTCCTCGGACAGCGGCGCATCAAAATCATCCGGCACGACGAACTCGCCTTCCGCTAGGCCAATGGGACGTAGCGGCTTCATTCTGCTGCCTCTGACAATGGCACAGGCGAATATAGAGCGGCTTCTACCGCACTCGATACGCCCTTCCTACATCCGCTTCGGCGCGGACAGCCCCAGCAATGCCAGCACATTCCGCAGGACGGTCTGGGTGGCGTGGACCAGGACCAGGAGGGCATTCATAGAGCTGCCTGAACATGGGCATACGCCCGAATTTTCTGGTCCATTGTCAACAACGGGCACTGATAGATGCGAGCCGTAGCCACAATCATCTGATCGGCGGGATCACGATGAAACACGCCCGGTAGCTGCGTGGACTCGATAGCCACCTGGGGCGATAAGTCCAGCAGGCGGATACCGGGATAGCTCAAAGCCTTTGTCATCCATTCGGCCACCGGAACGGGAAGGTTCAGCCTGCCGCCTTCCACCAGCTTTGCCACTTCCCAGCAGGAAATCGCACAGACGCCCAGCCCTTCCGACTCATGCGTTTGGACGTAGTCGCGATAATCTGAAAGCAGTTGGACATCGCCATGCACCCACCAAATCCAAATGTGCGTGTCGAGGATGATCAAGGCAGAAGATCCCAGTCTTGCTCCGCCACCGGCTCCATCGGGTCTCGATACTGAACAGAAGTGCCACGAAGAGGATAGCGGTCGGGCGGCGTTATGGAAGGAATGTATGGCAGAACAATGACTTCCACGGCTTCCCCCGCCTGAAACGGCAGGTGGTCAAGCGTAAGAGTTCCGTTTTGGGTCAATGTTGTTTCGATGCGGTGCGCTTGAAGTGAAGATTGCATGGTGAGTCTCCTGTACCAAAAACGATAGCGTCATCATACTACGAAGAGAGAACCGCCCCTTACATCCGCTCCGGTTACATCCGCTCTGGCGCGGACAGCCCCAGCAGGGCCAGCACATTCCGCAGGACGGTCTGGGTGGCGTGGACCAAGACCAGGCGAGCCTTCATGGTTTCGGCATCGTCGCAGACCACGCGCAGGGCGGGGGTGCGGTTGCCGGCATCGTAGAAGGAGTGGAAGACGGCGGCCAGGTCGCGGGCGTACTGGACGATCCTTTGCGGGGCGTATTCGGCAGCAGCCAGGACGACCTCGTTGGGCAGCTCGCTCAGTTTCTTGATCAGGTCGGTTTCGGCGTCTTCGGTCAGCAGGGACAGGTCGGCCTCGCCGGTGGTGGGGACCGCCGCGCCTTTCTCAGTACGCGCCTTGTCAATGGCCTGGACGATCCGGGCGTGGGCGTACTGGACGTAGTAGACCGGGTTGTCTTTTTCGGTCTTCCGGGCCAGGTCCACATCAATTTCGAGGGCGCTGTAGGGGGAGCGCATCAGGAAGAAGAACCGGGCGGCGTCTTTGCCGATCTCGTCAATCAGGTCGGCCTTGAGTTCCAGGATGTTGCCCTTGCGCTTGGAGGACATGACGACCTCGCCGCCCTTGACGATGCTGACGAGCTGGTACAGCAGGACATCCAGCCGGGCAGGGTCGTAGCCCAGGGCGGCAAGGCTGGCCTTGGTCCGGGCGACGTAGCCCGCGTGGTCGGCCCCCCACACGTTGATGGCGCGGTCGAAGCCCCGGTCTAGCTTGTCCTTGCTATAGGCCAGGTCGCCGGTCATATAGGTGGGGGTACCGTCGGAGCGCATCAGGACGCGGTCCTTGTCGTCGCCAAATTCGGTGGACTTGAACCAGAGCGCGCCGTCCTTCTCGTAGGTATAGCCACGCTCCTTGATGATCTCAATGGCCCGCGCCACGCGCCCATCGGCGTGCAGGGTGGCCTCGCTGAACCAGGTGTCGAAGGTGACGCCGAAGGCTTCCAGGTCAGCCTTCTGCTGGGTGATCATGCCTTTCTCCGACAGGTCGCGGAAGGTGCGCGTGGTCTGCGGATCATCAATATCGGCGTTCACGAAAGCCTCGCCATGGAGCGCCAGCACCTCGCGCGCCACATCCACGACGTAATCACCGCCGTACATCTCTTCGCCAATCTCGTCGTTATGCCCGAGAAGCTGACGATACCGGGTAAAGACCGAGCGGCCAAAGTTGTTCATCTGGACCGAGTTCAGGGCATCGTTGATGTAATACTCGCGCGAGACGGTATTACCGGCGGCGGCTAGTAGGGAACAGAGCGTGTCGCCGATAGCGGCGTTGCGGCCCCCAGCCACGGTGATGGGGCCGTTGGGATTGGTCGAGACGAACTCGACGACGATCTTCTTGCCGCCCACGTTCGAATGTCCATATTTCGCGCCCTGCGCCTCGACGCGCTTCAGGATGTCACCGAGCCAGTCCGGGCGCAGGCGCAGGTTGATGAATCCCGGCCCGGCGATCTCCGCCCCGGCGATGAGGGCGTCATCACCAATAGGCAGATGGCTGACGATGCGGGCCGCCACATCGCGCGGCGGCATCCCCAGGGTGCGGGCCAGGCCCAGGGCAACGCCCGTCGCCCAGTCGCCGTGTGCCTTCTGCTTGGGCATCTCCAGCGTGATATCCGGGACCGTTTCGAGGGCCAGCTCACCGTCTGCCTTGGCGGCTTCCAGCGCCTGCTTAATAATTCCCGCCAGTTGTTCCTTGATCATGCTACTCCTAAATCCTCTTCCCGGCACAAGTGCCGACCCTCCCCTCGGAGGGAAGGGGGTGTGAATAGAGGTTAATCTGTGTTGCCGAGCGGCATTCCGGTCACGAGAAGGCGCACGATAGGGGGTGTCAACCCCCTTTGACGCCCCCTTCCCTGGCGCAACTGTTCAGTGCGCTATGGAGGCACGACTAGCACCACCCGGCTCGAAGGGAGGATCGGCGCTCGCGCCGGGGAGAGGATCACTCCACCCAACCCACCAGCCCGGGCCACAGCCGCTCCGCTAGACTCAACAGGCCAAACACCGCCAGATACCCCAGCAGGAGCTGCGCCAGCCCCATGGCCCAGAGCCGACGCCCCCAGGCGAAGCGTTGGCTCATCCCCTGCTCCATCCACTGCCTACGGCGGTCCAGTACCTGCTCGGCAGCGCGGATCGCCCCGGCGATCTGGCGATCCGTGGCAGGGCGCGTCGCGAACCACTGCTGGAACCAGCCACCGACGCGCCGCCAGAAGAGCAGCGTGGCCGGCCCGGCCAGCATCGCCGACAGAGAGGCAGCGTCCAGCAGTGTCCAGCCGCCCGCTGATGCGGCGCAAAAGACGGCCAAAAACGTCAGCAGGAACAGGGTAAAGCCGACAAACAGGTTCGTTCCACAGCGTGGATGGACGCGCGGCATGGCCCGGACATTTTCCAGCACAATCCGCTCCGAGCGCTCGACGCAGTGGACTACCTGATGCTCCGCTGCGTGTGTCCCAGACATCGGAACCAGGCGGAGCAGCAGGAAGACGAGCGGCAGCGGCAGCCAAGGCGAGGCCGCCGCAAACCACATCTCAAGGCCAATCGGCAGATGCGTTTCCCAGCGGGTCAGCCCCGGCAGATGAAGCGCCGCCACGCGCGCCAGGCCGTGTGTCCCTGCCTGCGCCAGCAGGATCAGACCGCTCATGGTCACGCCGGTCAGAAACAGACCCCAAAAACCGGCCCCGCCGCTTGAAACGCCGTAGTGCAGGTACACACCCAGCGGCGTCGCCATCCCGCCCAGGCGCGGCGGCTCCGGTCGGGATAGGATCGCTAGGACACGTCCTGTTTCCGGGTCCAGGATTGGGAGCGTAGGGACAGGCGACCGGTGCAGCATTTTCAAGGCGTCGCGCAGACTGGTTTCCAGGACCGCCGGAGCAGCCCGCGACGGTAGTTCCTCTTGCATCACTTAACTATACCAAAGCGCCAGTCAAAAGTCAATCGGCGCTTGCCGAGCAAGTCCGGCAAAATTGCCGGTAGGGCGGCCCTAAAGAACCGGCGGGCACCGCCGATAATGCAAGTGTACGCAGAAGGGGGCCCCGGCGGACTTGCCAAGACAAGCGGATCATACGGAATGTGATCCGTGTTTAGCCCGCCTCCAACGTCCCGGCGAGAAGCGCGGCCTTTCGAACCGTACCCATCACTGGCAGGAAGCCAACGACCCAACATACCGTCCCCAATTCTCATTTTGGGGGCATCAAGGAAGAAAGAAACAATGTCCAGCTACATTAACACCAACACGACCGCCAGCGAGGCCGCCTACAACCTCGGCATCAACCAGTCGAATGAGCAGAAGAACATCCAGCGACTGTCGTCGGGCCTCCGCATCAACTCCGCCGCCGACGATGCTGCGGGCCTGGTCATCTCCGAGAGCCTCCGCGCCCAGTCGGCCGGCCTGACCCAAGCGACCGCAAACACCAATAACGCCATCAACGTCGTGAAGACGGCGGAAGGCGCGCTGAACGAAGTCCACTCGCTCCTGATCAACATCCGCTCGCTCGTCGTCCACGCTGCCAACGTCGGCGCCAACGACCCGACCGCACTCAAGGCCGACCAGGACGCCATCGCGTCCTCCGTTGCCAGCATCAATCGCATCGCCAGCACGACCCAGTTCAACAACAAGAACCTGCTCGACGGCTCGGCCAGTTCCGCCTCGGCGTCCGTGACCGGCGGCACCGCGACCGTCGGCGCCGCCAGCGGCAAGAACCTGTCCCTCGTGTCCCAGGCCACCGGATATGGCGCCATCCCCATCACCAGCGGCAGCGTTACCTCGACTGCGGCCATAGCCACGAAAGACACGGTCACGCTCGGCGCGGCTCCGGTGGACGGAACGTTCGGCGGCAACATCACCGTCGAAGGCAAATCCGTCACCCTGAACGGCACGACGAACACGGTGGCCAACATCGCGACGGCGATCCAGCAGCAGACGGGCCTGAACTACGCAGTCGCCATTACCGGGTCAACCGTTACCTTCACCAGCCAGAAGGCGGGCGCCTCCGGCGGCACCTCCACCTACTCGGGGCTGACCAGCTCGACGGCGAGCGCAGCCTACGTCTCAACGGCGAACACGACGGTCGGTGCCAACGCTTCCCTGACCGTCAACGGCCAGGCCAGCGACACGGTGAGCACGGACGGCAAGACCTTCAGCTTCACGACCGGTGCCCTCAAGGGCCTGTCCCTCTCGACAAGCTCAACCCTGGGCGCTACGCTCGGCACCTTCAGCGCGACGGCGGACACAGCCGTCGCCGGCCAGGACCTTCAGTTCCAGGTCGGCGCGAACGCCGGTCAGACGGTGAACATCAGCATCGGCAGCACAAAGGCCAACAACCTGGGCAGCTCCGGTAGCTTCAACCTGGGTGACCTGGCCGCCGGCGGCGCGCTGAACGTGACCGACCCAACGGGTGCCGCCCAGCAGAACGCCCTGAAGGTCGTTGATCAGGCCATCGCGGACATCTCCACCACCCGCGAGAAACTGGGTGCGCTCCAGAGCAACGTCCTGCAGTCCAACGTCCGCAGCCTCGGCGTCGCCCAGCAGAACACGAATGCCTCCGAGAGCACGATCCGCGACACGAACCTCTCCGCGGAGATCGTGGACTTCACGAAGAACCAGATCCTGGTGCAGGCGGGCACATCCGCTCTGGCCCAAGCGAACTCAGCCCCCCAGGCGATCTTGAAGCTCCTTCAGTAATCCTGACGGCCTTGAGACTCTCATGCTCCGGTGGGGGCCGCTCAAGCGGCCCCCACTTTTTGTTTGTGCCATCCCTAAAGAAAGCGGTCCCGTCCCCCGATTATCACGGTAACGCAGGAGACCCACCGTTATGACAACGCCCAGCATCAGCTTCTCCGGCCTCGCCTCCGGGATTGACAGCTCCAGCATCATCACCCAGCTCACCGCGGTCGAGCAGAAACCGATCACCCTGCTCCAGAGCAAGGACGACGCTTACAACGCCGGCCTCTCCGCCTGGCAGCAGCTCAATACCAACCTGTCCGCCCTGCAAACGGCGGCTGTCGCCCTGACCCATGCGTCCACCTACAGCGCGGCCAGCGCCACCTCCTCCAACACATCCGTCGCCACCGTCACGACCCTACCGGGGGCCGCGTTGGGCAACCACAGCCTTTCCGTCACCCAGATCGCCCAGGCCCAGAAGGTCGTCTCCACCTCCATCGCGAGCGGCAGCACGGCCCTGGGGCAGTCGGGCAGTTTCCTGCTGAACGGGAAGACGATCTCCGTCAGCAGCACGGACACCCTGACCGACATCTCCGTAAAGATCAACGCCTCCCAGGCGAGCGTCACGTCCACAGTCGTCAATGTCGGCCCCGGCGATTTCCGGCTGACCCTGACCAGCAACCAAACCGGCACGGCCAACACCATCGCCGCCGCCGACACGATCGGAGGCATCCTCGGCGGCCTGGGCGTGCTGGGGTCGGGTGTGGCCACTGTCCGTCAGGGCCTCAGCGGCACGCAGAACGGGACGGCCCACAGCGGCGCGGCCTCGCTGACGTTTAGCAGCGCGACCCAGTCGGTCGGCTCCCTGCTGGGCATCGCCTCGGGCAGCGCGCCCAACGCCTCCTTCCACATCACCAACGGCGCGACCGGGGTGGGGAACGAGGCCGATGTCTCGGTGGACCTGAACACCGCTTCGCTGTCCGACGTGGCGAGCGCCATCAACAAGGCCGGGATCAGCGGCATCACCGCCGAGGTCGTCACCCTCCCGGACGCCAACGGCAACCTGTACCGCATTCATCAGCTCCAGATTACAAACACCAAGACCACACCCGCGACGGCGAGCACGGCGACCGCATCAGGCACCAGCCTGACCAGCGCAGACACCTTTTCGGGTGCCCTAACGGTCAACGGCCAAGCCGTCACGCTGGCCGGACACGCGACCACGCTGGCCCAGCTCAACACGGCCCTTCAGGGAACGGCGGGAAACTCAGGTGTCGTCGCCAGCGTCAGCGGCGGCGCTCTGGTACTGACGGACGCATCCGGCAAAAACATCACGGCGACGACGACCGGCCTGGACAACTGGACCGGCGGCACAACCGACAACGGTCCACTTGGCGCGGCCGTAGTCGCGAATGGTGCTCCGGCGGCGACCACTACGTCAACATTCAGCGACCCGAGCGGGGTCCTAGGCACGTTAGGCGTCCTGCAAAAGCCGTACACGCGGACGGTGACGAACGCCCAGGACGCCAAGTTCAACCTGGATGGCCTTGACCTAACCCGATCTTCCAACAGCGTCGGCGACGTCATCCCCGGCGCGACGGTCAAGCTGCTCTCAGGGACATCGGCCTCGCCGGGCACGACCAACCTCAGCATTTCGCAGAACACCGATTCCATCGTGGCGGCCGTCAACACCTTCGCCAGCGCCTACAATGCGATTACGGATTTTGTCACTACCCAGAACAAGTTCACGCCGCCGACGGACGCTGCGGCGGGCGTCGCCGGCACCAGTGCCCCGCTGTTCGGCGACACGACGCTGAACCAGATTCAGGACCAGCTCTCACAGGCGCTCACGGCGGTCTTCGGCTCGACGACGCTGCAATCCATCGGCGTGACCCTGGACACCAAGGGCAACCTCCAGGTGGACTCGAACGCCTTAGCGCAGGCCCTGCAAACCGATCCGACCAGCGTTGCCAATCTGTTCGGCGCGTCGGGAAAGTCGGACAGCAGCGCCATCCAGTTCGTTCAAGCCGGCCCAAAGACGGCCGCGACCTCGGGCACCGGCTACGCCGTCGCCGTCACGCAGCCGGCGACCCAGAGCAGCGGCACGGCTGGGATCGCCTCCAGCAGCACGCCGAGTACAGCCCCCGAGACGCTGACCTTCGGCGGCACGCTGTTCCCCGCCGGGGCCAAGCTGACGCTCCCAGTCGGCAGCACCCTCCAGGACACGGTCAGCCTGATCAACAATACCAGCAGCCTGAACGGCCAAATCTACGCGCGGATCGACTCGACCAACCATCTGGTGATCTCCTCGCAGCGGTACGGGTCGGGGACGGGTTTATCCGTCGCCTCCGACACGGCGGCAGGTGGGTCCAATTCCGGCATCGGCCCGGTCCTGACTGTGGCTTACGGCGTGGATGTCGCGGGGACGATCAACGGCGAGCCGGCGACCGGGACCGGCCGCACCCTCACCGGGAACGCCGGGGACGCGACGACAGAGGGCTTGCAGCTCCTCGTATCGGCCACGACGGCCTCCCCAGCGGGCGGGGCGACCGGCCACGTCACCGTCAACCAGGGCGTCGCGGACGGCCTCAACCTGACCTTGACCCAGATGCTGGACCCGGTCAATGGGGCGGTCGCGGGGGCGGAAACCAGCCTCAACTCGCAGATCTCGGACACGCAAAACCAGATCTCCCAGATCCAGACCGAGGTCAGCACTTATAAAGACTACCTGACCCAACTATTCAGCGACATGGAAACCAGGGTCAGCGCGCTCCAGGCCCAGGGCAACGCTTTCAACGCCTCGATCGGCAACACGACGAGTTCCACCAATACTTCTTCCAGCGGTAAACTGGCCTAGGCGCCTCAGAAGAAGACACACCTCAGAAGCCAAAACACACAAGGACAACGATGAGTCTCTCTAATCCTTACGCGCAGTACCGGCAAAACTCGGTCGAGACGGCAACGCCGACACGAATGGTCGTGATGCTCTACGACGGCGCGATCCGCTTCCTCAGCCTAGCACTGCCCGCCATGCGCGCCCAGGTCTACGATCAGCAGTCGCTCCAGATCGGCAAGGCGCAGGCGATCATCGCCCACCTACGCGACACTCTGGACTTCCAGGCGGGCGGCGCGGTCGCCGGGCACCTGAGCAAGCTCTACACCGACATGTTCGACGCCCTCACCGACGCCAACATCCACGACAAGCCGGAGCGAGTCGAGGAGGTCATTACGGCCCTGCGCGGTCTGCGCGGGGCCTGGGTCGAAGTAGACCGCCAGTGCCAGGCTGGCAAGGCGGCAGGTGCGCGCGAGCGGATCGCGGCCTGACGGACAGGTCCAAAGGAAGGATTTACCCTATGTCTACTGCTACAGGCAACACGGAACGCGCGAAGTTCGGCTATCTTCTGGACCTCAGCTACCAGCAGGTCAAAGCACTGGAATGCGAGGACATGTTTGCCTTCGACCGCATCCTGGCGGCGAAAAAGACGGTGGTCGAGAGCATGAGGGACGCGCGCGGCGTCCTCGCCGCCGACCCAACACTGGCTTCGGTCGTGACGCGCATCCAGGACGCGGACAAGATGGCCCAGCGCCTGCTCTACCGCAAAGTGGGCCGGGTCATGCGTGAAATGAACGAGTTGAACCAGCAGAGCAAGGCACGCGGCGCCTATGGAAACGTGCGAGGAAACATGGCCCAGCGCGCCTCAGCCAAGCCGCTCGGCTTCCTGCCGGACACGCCGAGCTACCTGGATGTGAAATCATAACCAACGCCTCAGAGCGAACTTTCCCCACTGCCCGTCTCGAACGGCACGCGGTCACACGGCGTCGTAGCACTCTAAAAGCTAGAGGGACGCCCAAATGCGCCCCTCCGTTTACAAGCCTCCCGCCATCGTGCTACAATGGGGACAGCCATGCCTGCTCCCACTTTGCCCAGCGCCCCACCCCCTGCGCCACACCCACTTAACCTGACGCCCTTCGACCGCAACTTCTGGGAGGGTGACGCCTCCTGGATGGTGCTGGCGGATGTCGCCAAGATCGTCCTCCTCTACCTCGTCCTGCGCTTCGTCCTGCGCCGGCTCGTGGACCGCGTTCTGTGGCCCGCCGTGCGCGAGGGCGAAAAGAAGATGGACCCGGCCCAGGCATCACGCGTCAAGACCCTGGCGAGTCTGGTCAACAGTTCCATCAGCTACATTCTAACCTTCGTCTTCGGCATTATGCTCCTGCGCGCATTTCGCCTGGACCCTATCCCTCTGCTGACCACGGCCAGCGTGGCCGGCCTTGCCGTCGGCTTTGGCGCGCAGAAGCTGGTCAAGGACATGATCTCCGGCTTCTTCATCCTGCTGGAAAACCAGTATGGGGTCGGCGATTACGTCACCATCGGGGCTGTGACTGGGACTGTGGAGGAGGTCGGCCTGCGGACCACGCGCATCCGCGACGACGTGGGCAAACTGTATATCCTATCCAACGGCGACATCACACAGGTCTGCAACCAGAGCCGGGGCGCGGTCGCCTCCTTCGTCGAAATCGGTATCGCCGCCGCCGCCGACATGGGCCGAGCGACCGAGGTTATCAACAAGGCCGGGGAAGAGATCGTCCAGAGCCAGCCCGACCTGGACTTCGCCGCGCCGCCGAGCGTGCAGGGCTTGGGCGCGATGGATGCCGCCAAGCTCACCCTACGCGTCTCCTGCCCCGTCACTGCCCCCGCTAAGTTGACGCAAGCGCAGATCGCCCTGCGCGGACTGGCGCATCAGCGGCTGGTAGAGGCGGAAATCGGGCTGGCGTAGGCCTGTTACTGACCTCCACATAAAGAACTAAA
>JANLUQ010000668.1:0-1729 GCA_031363565.1 Armatimonadota bacterium
CTCACTTCGATCCGCGGATACTAGACCTGTTCCTTGCCAATTTCGAGGTCGTAGAAGTCATCCAGGACCGGTACGGGGAAGGGGACGGGGAGCCGGAACGGGAATCGAGTGACTTGATGGCGACACTAAGCTTGTGAAAGAGTGCCGCAGGCAGGCGCCTACCCTCTTAATTTATCACCGACCAGCCAGGATTTGCCGATAGAAGACTTCCAACTGCGCCGTGATTGCTGTCCAGCCGTACTCGCGCTCGACGAGGGCGCGGCCCTGACGGCCTAAAGCGGCGGTGAGGGGGGCATCCGTGAGCGCGCAGGACGGCGTCGGCCAGCGCCTGCGGGCCGTCGGCGATCAGCAGGTGCTCGACCTGGAGTGCCTGCTCCGGCCTATGCCCCGCCACATCGCCGATGACGATGGCGACACCCCCCGCTCCCCCTTCGAGCGCGAAGGCGCTGTAGAAATCGCCCCCCGAGGGCGGCGTTGCGGACATCTTTTCTGGTGCGGACGTGTTTCCTGGTGGTAATTGCTCGATCATTTCAATCGCAGTGTAACACAGGTTTGGGGGTTATGCCAGGAGTGGGAGGCCCCTATGAGACGCCTTCCTTGGGGCCAGCGGCGGGGCTGAGGACGAGACGCCGCAGCTCATCCCGCGCACCGACCTCCGACTGGACGCCTTCGAGGTATCGGAGGTTGTAGATGACGCTGAGGGCGGCGAAGGCCGCCCCGGCGCGGTGGCCCCGGTAGGCCAGGGTGGCGGCGCCCAGCAGCAGGGCGCGCAGGGGAGCGCGCAGGGGCGGCGCGGCGAGCGAGAGGTCGGCGAGCCGCCGGGTCAGGAGGTTCCGGGCGTGGTAGCCATGGCGGACCGTCCCCCAACCGGTGTCGCCCCGGCGGGCGCGGACGACGTCAAGCTGCCCATAGGCGTAGGGGACGGCCAGCCAGGAGGCAAAGCGGCGGCGGGGGCGGTGGATGCCCCGCGCCTGAGCCTCATAGACGAAGCGGACGCCGCACTGGCGCTCCAGGCGGACGGCCAGCTCGACGTCCTCCTGGCGCGGGAACTGCTCGTCGAAGCCGCCGACGGCCAGCAGGTGCTCGCGCCGGAGCGAGGCGTTGCCGGAGTAGAAGTGGTGCGGCCCGCAGCCCTGCCACTCGCCGGTGCGCCAGGCCGTGTACTGCTTCTCCAGCATGGCATGCTCCCAGGCGATCCAGGGGGGTTCCTGCCACTGCAACGCCGGGTCGGGGAGCATAGGGGCGATGACGACCTCTTTGTCTGCATGGCCTCCTCCGACATGGTGGGCGGCGTGGCGGGCCAGTAAGTCCGGGGCGGGTTCCACGTCATCATCCAGGAAGACGACGACCGCGCCGCGCGCCTCCTCAATGCCCCGGTTGCGAGCGCGGGCCGGGCCGCCGTTGGGCTGAAAAATGGGGCGGAGTACGAAGGGGGCGGCCTGGGCATACTCGGCCAGCAGGGCGTCCGTGCCATCCGTGCTGCCGTCCGAGACGACGACGGCCTCGAAACCGTCGTGGGGATAGGTCTGCCGGGCCAGCCCATCCAAAGTGACCCGGAGGCTGTCCGCGCGGTTGAAGGTCGGGATCACGACGCTCAGGAAGGGCGGTCGCCCGCCCATCCGCGAAGCGGTGACGTTCCCCGCCCCGGTCTCAATCCCCGTGTCAGGTCCATTCATCAGAGTGTCTATAGTTCCGGCTCCAGTCGGCGGATGAACTTGGCGGGGACGCC
>JANLUQ010000467.1:0-3624 GCA_031363565.1 Armatimonadota bacterium
ATCGCCGGATGCGGCGGTGGCGGCAACAACGACGGCAGCAGCAACGCCAGCCTCGGCGGCACCCGACGGCCTTCGCCGACCAGGCTAGCTTCCCTAATATCCCCGGTGGCAGCGAGGATGTCGTCGTCCTCAACTACGCCCTAACGCTCGAGACCCTGGAAGCGGACCTTTACCGCCAGGCCTTGAACATCGCAGCGGGCAAAGATGTGGGCACCCCCCTCCCCGCCGACGGCGGCGCGTCCTAAACGCAGGTAGTCGGCAATGGCGGCCTTGCCCCCGGTTTGGCGGCGGTCGGATTCCTCTACTTGCAGCAGTATGCGACTGTCGAAGCCGCACACCGTGACTTCCTGCGGACCGCGATCGCCCAGGCGGGCGCGACGCCGGTTCCGGCCAACCCCAAGGGCTACAGCGCGGGCCTTGCCTCCGGAACCGATCTGAAAACGACCCTGCCTCTGATCCGCACAGTGGAAGAGACCGGCGTCACCGCCTACCTCGGCGCGGCGGGCTTCCTGACAAATGCTCTGGGCAACAACTGGGTGGCGGATGCCAAGGCGCTGTTCGACTTCGGCTTTGCCGATACCAACAACCTCGGCAAGCCCGCGCTGACCCGCCTCCAGACCGTGCAGCTCGTCTACGCTGCCGAGCAGACCGGCGTCTCCGCCTACCTAGGCGGGGCAGGCCCTGGCGGCCTGACACCCGGCGGCAAGTACCTCAGCATCGCGGCCAGCATCCTCAGGGCGGAAGCGCGCCACACCGCCGCCGTCGCAATTCTGCTAAACGGTCCGACTTTCGACGAGACGCCAAAGCTTACGACTGCGCCGCTGGTGACCCCGACGGTCAAGGATGTGGGTACGGGCGGCGGCCTTGGCCTGGATACGGCCCTTGCACCGGATGCCATTCTGAATATGGGCGGATTGGTCGCGGCGGACACGACCGTTGCCGGTGACGGCAAGATCAATCCGATCTCCGGCCCCAACGGCTTCGTCTTCGTCAACGCATAGCCGAAGTCTGCAACCTGGACAAGCAAAGGTGCGGCCTGTTCACCGAGAACAGGCCGCGAGTTTTGTGTTTTTTCAGATCGCTTGGTCGCTGAATGTATGTCAAGAAGTGTGTCCGATTGCGCTTATGAGAGAGTATAATTGAGTTGCTGAAAGGGGCATCCATGTCTGAAGAGGTCGCGAAAAAATTCATCAAGGCGCTGCGGACGCTGGAGGACACCAAGGACGCCGAGCCGCTGGCTGCCCTCTACGCGGACAGCGCCGCCGTGGGCAACGTCATCGCGCCGGACAAGTTCCATGGTCAGGCCGGGGCGCGCAAGTTCTGGACGGAGTATCGGGGCACGTTCGCAGCGGCAAAGTCCACGTTCCGCAACGTCATCGCCGGGAATGGCCGTGCCGCCCTGGAATGGACCACAGAGGGCACCGGCCCCGATGGCCAGCCGTTTACTTATACAGGCGTCACCATCCTAGAGATCGAGGGCGACTATGTGACGCGCTCGTCAGCCTACTTCGATCCCAAGGCGCTTGGCCGCCAGATCGCGGACTGAGGCAGGCCGAGACCTATCATGCCCGAAGACACAACAATTCATGCCCGAAGACACAACAATCGAGTCGCAAGCGCTGGCAGCGGACGATGAGCTGCATCTGCTGCGCGCCCTGCTGCGCGCCTCCGACTACGGCGTCCTGCTTTCGGACTCGGACCGGCGCGACCGCGTCGGCAACAAGCGATTCTGCGAGATGTTCGGGATGGACAGCCTGGACACCCTGCTGTCGCAGCCCGACTATGTCCGCCGACAGCTCGTTTCACGCCTGAAGGACCCGGACGGGTTCGTGCGGACTTTGGACGCGATCTATGCCGATCCCAAGCGCATCGTCGAGGATGAGGTGGAGCTGACCACGCCCCGCCCGCGCCTGCTGCGGCGCTACACCGCGCCCGTGCTGGCCGACGATGGGGCCGTCATCGGTCGGCTCTGGACCTTCCTGGACATCACACGCGCACGGGGCATGGAGGACAAGATCCGCGCCCAGGCCGCGCAGCTTAAGGAGCAGTCCCGGCAGCTTGCCGCCGCACTGAAGACCGTGACCGGGCGGCTGGATAAGGTCGAGAGTGCCCTTTCCCTGACCCAACAGCAGCTTTTCGAGACCGAGAAACTCTCTGCCGTCGGCCTGCTGGCCGCCTCCGTGGCCCACGACATCCGCAATATCCTGACGCCTCTTACCATCGAGATCGCCCTGGCAGATCACGACGACCCAGCTGCGCGCGCCGAGTCGCTGGATGCAATGCGGCGGCAGGTGGATAGTCTTGCTCTTCTGACCCACCGCCTGCTGGCCCTGGCCCGGCCTGACAGGGTCGAGCGGGCGCCGACGGACATCGCCGCTCTGGCCGAGCGCATTATTCGTCTTGTCCAGTCACAGGCCATCTTGGAGAACGTCCAGATCGTCACGGCCGTATCCCCCAGCCTACCGCTCGTCCAGGCCGACAGCGTTCAGATAGACCAAGTGCTGGTCAACCTCATCTTGAACGCCGTTCAGGCCATGCGCGCGACGGGCGGCGGGACGCTGCGGCTGGTCCTGGACGGCTGCCAGGGCGGCGCACGGGTCCGCGTGTCCGATACGGGGCCAGGTATTCCGCCCGCACACCGGAGCCGCTTGTTTGACCCGTTTTTCACGACCCGACCCGATGGGGCAGGGTTGGGCCTTTTCTCCTGCCGCCGCATCATCCAGGCACACGGCGGGACGATCGGGGTGCGCGCCCGCCCCGGCGGCGGGACCCAGTTCACGGTCTGGCTGCCCTACACCCCCACCTCCGAAGGAGACGTATCATAGCCGGAAAGATCCTGGTCGTCGAAGACGACCGCGCTATCACGCAGTCCCTGATGCGCCTGCTGTCGCGTGACGGTTATTTCGTCTTCGCCGTCCCAAGCGGCGAGGACGCTGCCGCCCATCTACGCGAGGACCCCTCCTACGATCTGGCCCTGCTGGACGTCGCGCTGCCCGGCATGGACGGCTTCGCCTGCTGCCGCATCCTGCGCGAACAGGGCTGGCGCCAGCCGATCTTGATACTGACCGGACGCGGGAGGGGGATGGACAAGATCACTGGGCTGACTTCGGGGGCAGACGACTATATCACGAAACCCTTCGACCCCGGCGAGCTTCTGGCCCGCATCGGGGCGCACCTGCGCCGCACGCGCGAGTATGACGCTGCCGAGGAGGACGCACGAGAGATCGTCCTAGGGCCGACCCTGACCCTGGATCTGCGTACCCGCGATGCCGTCGTCAAAGGTGAGCCGGCCCATTTGACAGACCGCGAGTATGAGGTCCTGCTGCTGCTTGCCCGGCAGCGCGGGACCGCGCTTGACAAGATTTGGCTGTTCCAGCAGGTCTGGGGCAATGCGCCCGAGGGGGGTATCAAGGCCCTGGCCGTCTATATCCGCCGCCTCCGCCAGAAGATCGAGGAGGATGAGGACCACCCGCGCTATATCCAGACTGTGCGTGGGTTCGGGTACAAGCTGGTGCCGGGGGAGTAGATCCTCTCCCCGGCACAAGTGCCGCCCCTCCCCTCGAAGGGAAGGGGGTGTGAAAAGGGGTGGAACTCGGTTCTTGGAAGGCTACCGTGACCGGGAGG
>JANLUQ010000468.1:0-3968 GCA_031363565.1 Armatimonadota bacterium
GCCGAAGTCATCAAATATGGTATAATAGGCGACAAAGATTTCTTTGCGCTCCTCGGGCGCGAGATAGGGGGCTTGCTTTCCCTGTCCTCGCCCCACCTGGAACATGTCCTCGCCCACTCCTGCGCGCTCAAAGCCCGCGTCGTGGAGCAGGATGAGCATGAGGGCGGTCTGCGCGCCATCCTTAACTTCGGCCACACCGTCGGCCACGCGCTCGAATCGCTGACGCAGTACCGGATCTACACGCATGGTGAGGCCATCGCGCTGGGCATGGTTTCGGCCGCTCTGATCGGCGAGGAAGTCGGCGTGACAAAGCCAAGCGGCACCGCCGCGCTGACCGCCCTTCTGCGCGCAGCGGGCTTCGCCGTCAGACTGGACCCAGCGCACTCGGTAGAGGAGATCACGCGGCTCCTGGCCTGGGACAAGAAGAGCGTCGGCGGTGCGGCCCGCTTCGTGCTGATGGAGCAGATCGGACGGGCGACCCCTGACCACAAGGTCCCCGAGGCCGCTATCCGCAAGGCGCTCAAGCGGCAGCAGGGGCTGGATCGCTGATAGGCCGGAGCAGCAGGACATCGAAACGGGCATTTCAATGCCCCGTGACTGCCATGTCCGGTGACGCTGCCTGGGCGAACGGGGCGTAGTAGCACGATATTATGACCAAACGACCGCCTCTCTGGGCCGACGCCTTGCTGACACTCTGGGTACTGGTCGTCGCCGTCTTCTACTTCGGCGGCTACTTCCTACCCGCCCAGATCGGCGTCTACACGCAGTCCGGGGCCGCGTTCTACGCGCTGATGCTGCTGACCTCGGCGGGGACGCTGGCCTGGAACTATCTGCACCGGACCGACACCAAAAGCGACAGCGCAAAAAAAGACAAAACGAACTCACCCAAAGGACACGCGCACGAAGATTAGAAAGAACCCCACTTCGATGCAACTGCGAACTCTCTTAGCTCTTGCGGCCCTCGCGCCGCTGCTCCTGGCGCGGGCCACCACTGCCGCGCCCACCTATCAAGCCGACGGCGTGGTGCTCCACCAGTGTTCCTGCGCCTATGCCTGTCCATGCATGTTCGAGAACGGCCCGGACAACTGCGCCCTAGCCGCAGTCTACCATCTAGATAAGGCGGCAGTCAGTGGCGTGGATGTCAGCGGCCTCTCGATGATCTCGATTGATGGGGCCGTAGACGCGCACAAAGGCGCGGCCTGCTGCCCCTCGAAAAATGCGAAAACGAACTCCCAGGTTGGCGTCGTCTACCTCGATGCCCGCGCGACCCCGGCCCAAAGGTCCGCCCTGCTCGCCCTGCTGCAAGCCCACGGCGAGTGGCCCGGCGCAGGCCGGCCCGTTAAGAGCGTGCCGATCCGGTTCGCTAAAACCGCGCGCGGCTACAAGACGACTGTGCCGGGCCTCTTTGAAGGCGAGACCGAGGGCGTCAAGAGCCGCAACGGGTCCGCGATCCTCGTGGACGGCGTCGGCTTCGTCGAGGGTCCCCGCTGGACCGTGGGCCGCAGCTTGATCAACGACCTGCACGACCCGGCACTGGGCCTGAAATGGCATCTGCCGGACACAAACGGCTCATGGTCGCTGTTCCACTGGGCTTCCTAATCCAGTTTTTCGAGGAGTATCACTTCGTGTCTGTCCAGGTGAGCGATCCGCGCTACGAGATCCTAGAGAATGCCGCCGGCCCCGAAACGCCGCCGTACCAGTTCGCCAAGGCTCGCGATCGGGAGGAGGGGCGTGTCGTCGTCCTGCAAATGGTCCCTGCGGCCCTCTTCGGCACGGACTCTCGGATATGCCAGGAGTTCCAGGCCGCCGTGCGCGAGGCGCAGACTCTCGACCATCCCGGCATCCTGCGCGTCTTCGGTCAGGGTGTAGCCGAAGGGGGCGATCTGTATGTCGTCCGTGAACATCTGCGCGGCATCACCCTCAAGGAACGCATCCGGCGGATCGCCCCCTTCACCCTCGCCGTCGCCGCCGACATCGCCCAGGCCATCACCGAGGCCCTCGTCGCCGCCCACCGGGCCGGGGTCGCACACGGCGACCTGCGGCCCGCCCATATCCTCCTCAGCCCCGAGGGCCAGATCAAGACTGCCGACTTTGCCTATGGAGCCGTCGTTGCGGCCCGCACCGACGAGCCGGGCCGGATGGCCTTCCTTGCGCCCGAGCTGACCGGAGGCGCTTCCTCCTATGCCGGGGATATCTATGCCCTCGGCGCGACCCTTTACGAGATGCTGACCGGTGTGTTGCCGCTGGCAGGCACGACCCGCGTTACTTCGCCTCGCGACGTCAATCCCGGCGTTCCCCCGGCCCTCGACGGCCTGGTGCAGAAGGCTTTGGCCGCGGACCCGAATGCCCGCTACCGGTCTGCCAGCACGCTGCTCGCGGATTTGCAGGCCATCCGGGACGCTCTGCGGACCGGCAAGTCGCTGGCCTGGTCCCCCCAGGCGGAAAAAACCGGCGACCGGGGCGGCGAGGTGAAGGCGGAGAAGCGCGCTCCGCGCCCCTCGGCGGCAAGCGAGGCTACGCTTGTCGCGCCCCGAGAGGCCGCCGGGGCACTCTCCGCCGCCGCGCTCGACCTGGAGGAAGAAAGACAGCTTAAGGAAGACAGACACCCCATGCGGGCCAAAGAACCTGTGCAGGAACGCCGTGAACGTGAACCCTTCTCCACCCTGGGACGGCTGCTGGGACGGCTGACGGCGGCCATGATCGTCATCGCCGTCCTCTTCATGATCGGCTTGTCCTATTATTTCGTCAAAGACTTCGCCGCCGTGCCCGACGATATCCAGGTCCCTAACCTCATCGGCAAGACCTTCGACGATGCCAAGCGCACGGCGAGCCAGCAGCACTTTACACTCATCGAGAGCCAGGCCAGCGACTACAACGATAACATGCCGGAGAACCAGATCTACCAGCAGATCCCCCTGCCGGGCCGCACGATCAAAGCCGAAAAGGAAGTGACCGTCTACCGCAGCCTCGGCCCCCGGCTCCTGACCATCCCCCCGCTTGTCGGCACGACCCAGGACTACGCCGTTCGCGCGCTCCAGCAGGCCAGCCTGCCGCAAGGCGACATCGCCCAGGAATACAGCGAGCAGGTCGCCGGCGGCATCGTCATCCGCCAGTCCCCCGACGCCGGCAGCAAAGTCGCCCGCAACACGGCCGTCAATTTTACCGTCTCCAAAGGCAAGCAGCCGCCGGATGCCCCCGCCGATGCCGCCGGCGATGCAGATGGGATGGACAAAGCGAACCTGCACTGGCACGCCTCCGCGCGCGCCGAGTCCTACACTGTCCTGCGCTCCCTCGACGGTGACACCAAGCCGATCGCGCGCGGCCTGACCGACACGCACTTCACCGACACGAACCTCAAGCCCGATACGACCTACTCGTACACCATCAATGCCGTCAACTCGGCGGGCGAGTCCGGGCCGAGCGATTCGGTCCTGGTGACTACACAGGCCAAGGCACCGCCGCTCGCCCTGCCCCCGAACACAGTCGTGACGCCCGCCCCGAACGCCGGGCCGATCCCCGACATCGGCGGCGTCCCCGTGGTCGGCGACCCCGCCGCGTCCGAGACCCCGACAACTGCGCGCATGCGACAGTTCCCGATCCTCATAGACGTGCCGCGCCGCCCGCGCCACGCCCGCCACCACGTCCAGATCGAGGTCCAGGACGCCACCGGCACCAATCTCGTGTACGACGAAAGCCACGATGCCGGCGAGCAGATCAGCACGCCCATTCAGGCATTCGGCAATAAGATCACGTTCCGCGTCTTCATGGACTCGAAGCTCGTCAAGCAGCAGACCCTCTAACGGACCCTCTAAAGGCCAAGGACTTCCATGCCCATCAAAATCGCGCCCTCGATTCTTTCCGCCGACTTTGGGGCCTTCGCCGAGGCCGTCGAGGAACTCACGGAGGCCGGCGCGGACTACATCCACATTGATGTCATGGACGGCCACTTCGTTCCCAACATCACCTTC
>JANLUQ010000559.1:0-6689 GCA_031363565.1 Armatimonadota bacterium
GCCGAAGGCCCAGGGCCAGCGCGGGGAGTTGTAAGTCCCGTGCGCGCGCATGACGGGGACGAAGACGCCTTCCTCGATCCAGCGGGCGTATAGCTCGGGGGAGGGTGTGCTCTGGAAGCCGCCGATGTCCTGGCCGACGTAAGGCATTCCGGCCAGGCCCCAGTTCAGCAGCGTGCCAGGCTGGTTTGCCAGGGCCGCCCAGTTGCTTTCAATGTCCCCCGTCCAGGCAGCCGCGCCCAGCCGCTGCATCCCCGGCGCGAAGGCCCGGTTGAGGGACCACGCGCGGCGCGGACTCATCGCATGCCAGCCGTCCCACTCGGTCTGCACCATCTGGAAGAACTCGTCCTAGGTCTGCTCGGCCTCATCGTTCCACCAGCCGTCCGCGCCCGCCGACACGAGCGGGATGTGGTGGCTCCACCACCAGTAACGCGCCTGGGGCAGATCGAAGCGCAGGTCGGTTCCCAGCGGGCTGTTCAGGACCCAGCCTTGCTTGCGGGCGTAGTCTAAATTGGCCCCGTTGATGCGCGGCTTGCGGATGCCGATGAAGTGCAGGCCCAGCGCTTTCATCTTGGCGAGGCTGCCCGGCGGGAACGTCTTCGGGTTGAAGTCCCAATCGTTGTTGAACCAGTCATAGTCGTAGATGAAGGCGTCTACGGGGATCTGCCGGTCGCGGAACTGATGCCACTTGTCCGACACGTCGGCGGCATCGCTGTAGCCCCAACGGCTGATCATAAAACCAAATGTCCAGCGTGGCGGGATGGGTGCGTACCCGGTCAGCCGCGAATAGGCTTTCAGCAGGCCATAGCTTGTGGGCGCAACGCTCAGGTACAGATCGAGGCTCGGGCCGGGGACTGTCCAAGTCAGCGTCCCGTTGTCGTCGTGCCACGCACTGCCGGTCTGGTTGCCAGCGACGAAGATGCTCCACCCGCCGGTAGACCAGAGGAAGGGGATGCGCGTAGTCCCATTGTTCACAAACTGCGTCCCCGAGGGGTGTGTCAGGTCCCCGGCGTGGTTCTCGCTCTCGTTGCCCGCCCCGTAGAATCGCTCCTTAGCGTCATGGGCAAGCGTCAGCGTGATTATCCCGTTAGCCTCCGACACAGCCCCCGACGAAATCAGCGGCTGGCCCGTCGGGTCCTGGAGCCGCAGATGCCCGCCACTCTGCATGACGAGAGCCCCCTGTGCGGTCTCGACCGTGGCTGCGCCGACCGCGCCCCCAGTGATGACCGCGCCGGGCCAGGCTTTCCTCTCCACCACGAACGGGCTGACTGGTGGGGCGGGGTTGCCGGGCGGGGTGGCGACGAGGTGAAAGACGTTTGGCTCGACGGCGCTGACGGTGACATTCAGGCCCGGCGCGGCCACCGTCGCCGCAGGGGCGGCATGGGCCGCCTTGGCGGCGAGCACGAGACAAAGTGCGAGGCGAGCGATAAAATAGGCGTGGTTCACAGAGGGTTGCTGGTGCTTTCGTGTCCTTCAAGCTTCGCTCGGTAGTTGAAGCGGTCGTCGGGCGCAGCGTCGCCGTTGAGCGTGAAGTCGCTCGCGCTCGGCGTTTTGGACAGGCAGTTATCGGCCCACTTGAAGTCAATGGCTGCGGGCAGGCGCGTGATGCCCAGGAGCGCGCGGGGGACCGCCAGCATCATCTCGCTGCCTCGCACCTTGTAGGAGACCTGTCCGACCGACTTCCAATGATACCCGCCTCCCACGTTTTTTTCCAGGCTGGCCGTTTTTGCCCCGACCCGGCGGTTAATGAGAAAATCATAGCCGAGCCAGCCCGTCTTGTAATCCGTGTCCGTATTCAGCAGCAGCAGCATCCAGTTTGGGTCTGTATGCGGGGTCAGCGCCGCCGCCGTGCGGACGTAGAAGTAGACGTTCTTTGCGTCATAGCTGACCTTGGTCGCTATGATGTCGTTGCGGCCCGTCGTGTTGACATAAGGACCTCCCTTGCCCACACCCGGCGCGTTCCGGTGGGCGGTGTCGCCGAAAGCGTCGCGGAACTCCGGCCCGACCCCCTTCCAGGCGTCGAAGCTGCCGCTGATCTTGATAGGCCGCGATGTGACCGGCGGCAGGGCGCGTGCGCCTTTGTAATGCCGGACGGCGGCGACAAGCTGGTAGTAATAATCGTCGCCATGCCCACCTGCCATCGGCTCGATGTCGCGGCTGAACTCTTCGTTGAACTCATCCACGAAGATCGGCGGCGGCGCTTTGTATCCGGCCCATTCACTGTAGAAGCCCGCAGTCCACTCGTTCCAGCCGGTGATGAAGACGAACGGTGGGTCGAGCTCCAGTGCATGCCGCCACTGCTCAGCGAAGTTGTCGCCGTAGCGCACGGCATTTGGCCGGGTATCCTCTTTGCCGTCGTGGTAACTGCGCCCGAAGGCGCCGGGAAAGCTCATGGGGGCAAGGTGGGTGAGGGCGTTGTAGTTCTGCGCGACGCCGACCGTGATCTGTTCGACCGCCCCCGTGGAACTGCGCTGGGGGGCCTGGGGGTAGTTTTGCAGCCAGGCCCAATGGTCTGGGGGCGGGGACTGATTGTCGTAGGGGGCGATGGGCGTGCGGAACGTGAAGAAGTCGCGCATCGCCGTGGCCTGGAGGGCGGCGGCTTCGGGTGTCATCCGCTGGGTGTCAGGCGAAAGCGCCTGCGGTTGGGTCTGGCCTCTATACCGGACCTGTAAGGAACGGTCGCCGGGCGCGGTCTGCCCGTCCTCCAGCGCATGGCCCCCGGCGTAGACATCGGCGGAGTAACCCCACCAGCCGATGTGACCGACCGGCCGTGACATTTCGAGATAATACGAGCCCGCCGGCAGTGTCTTCCCCGCGTCGAGCAGGACTAGGGCATTGTCGGGGACGTTTTTGAACCGGCGCTGGGCCAGTAGGGTTCCGCCCGGCCCGCTTGCGTAGAGCGTGAGCGTCATGCCCGAGGCCGCCGTGCTCCAGGTCGGGAACTCGCCGCCCGCCGCCGTGAAGGGTCGGGCCGCCGTGAAGGTCTGACCCAGGGTAGTGCCGCTGTGCAGCTCAGTTGGCTGGTGCGGCGGTGACTGGCGCAGGCCGCCCGCATCGGCGTAGCTCGGATCGGCCATGATCAGAGGTTTGCCCTCCCAGCGGAACCATAGGTCTTTGTAGCGGCCCGGTGCGTACAAGCTGTCGTACAGCGCGCGCAGCGTGTTCCCGCCGATGTTGCCGGGGTTGCCGAAGGGGCACAGGAAGGCGATCTGCGGCGTCTTTCCGCCCCGTCGCCGGACATCCTCCCAAACCCGGCACAGAGTTTCGCGGGCCTTGTCGTAGGTGACGGCGTTGGAGTTGTCGAAGATGACCACATCTACGCCTGAATTGGCGAGCATGAGCGCGTGCTTACGCAGCACCCACTCATCGTCACTGGCGTAGTAGCCGAAGACTGGCTCGCCCCAGTAGTGGCTGGCGTTCAGCGGCCCCCAGGCGGGGTCGTGGACGTCGGCCATCGCCCCGGGGTGCGCCTTTAGAATCTGGGTGTTGTCATACGGCCCGTCCCCGCCTTGGTCGAAGGTCAGGAAGTAGAACATGCCGACGGTCTTGTGCAGGCGGGGCGGCCCCACATCGCGCGCCGTCGGCAGCGCCCGCCCGAGCGCATCGGTCCCGACCCAGGTGTCGCTGTAGGTGTCCCAGGCCGGTGGGGGCGCGCCCTGTGCCACCGCCGGAACGGTGGCTGTCAGGGCTACGAGGGCTGTCAAGGTAGACACCAAAAGGGACCGGCAGGAAGATTTTAGAGTGGTCATGATCCGGTCCCTGGGCGTCGAACCCCGCACGATGTGTCAGCCGTCAACATCGGGATTGTAGAAGATGCCATTGGTGCCGTATTGCTTGCCGTTGTTTTGCCCTATCCCGTTGTGGTAGACAAGGCGGTCATGAACCTGGTCGTGGCGGAAGAATTTCGCATGACCGTCAACAAAGGCGTAATTCGCTCCCTCGCCGTGTCGTGGGAGGTCGCTCTTGCTGTTGTTCTGGCCAGGGCCGCCATCCGAAGTGAGCGGCCCAAGAATCGGGCCCGTCGCGTATCTCACCTTGTCCACGGTGCAGCAGATGTTCGTATTGGCGGCGTCCCACCACACCATGTTGTCGGAAAGGTCCACGGGCGACTTGAGCGGCCCGCCTGCTTCATCGGTCGCGAGCAGGTTCGTTAGAGACCCAGTGACCTCTGTGATCAAGATGGTGTCCGCCGGCTGATTGATCGTATTCGTCGGATAGAACAGGTTCCGGTAGTTGATCGCATAGGAAACCGGCGAGAACTTTCCGTCCGCGCTCCCCTGGTTGGGGTCATCCGGGCAATGAAAAACGGCCTGGCTTTTAATGAAGGGATAGACTGCGCCCGCCCAGCCAATTCCCGGGAACCAAACGGCCGAGGAGATGCCCTTGGGCAGGTTCTCGTCGGCATCCTGCGTGTATTGCAGCAGCCCCAGCCCAATCTGCTTCATGTTGGACTCGCAGGAAATGCGGCGGGCGTTCTCCCTGACCTTCTGAAAGACGGGAAACAAGATGGCAGCGAGGATCGCGATAATTGCGATCACGACAAGCAGTTCGATGAGAGTAAACCCCGTGTAGGCGGCGTTCGTGTCTTTTTTGGAAGACGATTTCATTGCGTTTCTCCTTTATGTGAGTCGAGTGAAAGCGCGTGCCGCGCCGGGGACGAGCGAATCAGCAGAGGGACCGGCAGGATGTAGGTCTGGGCGGTCCGCGTCCCCGCCGTGAGGCTGTCCAGCAGGGTCTCGCAGGCGATCTCGCCCATCTGCTCGAAGTCCGGCGCGGTCGTGGGGAATGCAGGCCGGTAGCGGCGGGCGACGGCCAGGTTGTCAAAGCCGGCGACCGCGACCCCGGCTGGTACGGAGACGCCTCGGCCGGCGAGGATTTCGATGATCTCCACAGCCATCAGGTCGTTGCTGGCGATCACGGCGGTCGGCGGCTCGGGCAGGGCCAGCAGGTCTGCAAGCGCCGTCCCCAATGCGGCATGCTGCTCGGCGGGCGGCACGCGGCGGACGAGGTCGGGGTCCAGCACCCGGCCCGCGTCTCTGAGCGCGTCCTGGTAGCCGTGATAGCGCGCCTCCAGCGCGGGGTGATGCACCTCCTCCCGGTAGAGGATCAGGCCGATGCGCCGGTGCCCGCGCGCCTGGAGCCAGCGCGTCATGTCGGCGCCCGCCCGGCGGTTGTCGAAGACGATCTGGGCCTGCCCCTGAGCGGGCGTGCAGGTGTCGAGGAGGACTACAGGGACCCCAAGGTCTTCCCGGCCTAGATAGTCGCTCGCGCCGCTCTCCCCCTGGCGGACGGTCGGGTAGATGATCAGGCCGCGCGCACCCGCCGCGATCATCTCGCATGCCGCCGTGTGCTCCTGCGCCACGCTGTCACGCGCCCCGGCCATGAGGACGCGGCAGTCGCTCCGGTGCGCGGCGCGGTCGATCCCGCGAAAGGCGGCCTGCGGCAGCTCGGCGTCGGACAGCGGCGCAATGAAGCCGATGGTCAAGCGCGGCAGTCCTCCCACGCCGCCCGGCGCGGCCGGCGGCAGGGCGAATGTCCCCCGGCCCGGCTCTTTCACCAAGAACCCCTCGGCGGCCAGCGACGCGATGGCCTTGCTGAGAGTCGGGCGGCTGACCCCGTAGTGCGCTTGCAGCGCGTCAAGAGTCGGCAGGCGTGGCTGCCCGCCCGGCCGGCGCATCGCCTCCAGCTCTTCGTGAAGCTGTTCCTTGACGCGTAGGTAGAGGGGCGTGTGTTTCATCGTGTGCCGCTTGAGAGTGTGTTTACCAATTCCGCAATCGGTTTTACCGATCAATAGCATTATAGGGTCGAAAGCGACTTTTGTCAAGCAGTTTAGAAAATTTTTCATAAGACCGTGCGGCTTGACGAATGCCGTCCTGTAGATTATAATTCCGTTACCAACCCATGAAAACCAAAACGCTTTTTCCGATCCTGGCGCTGCTCTGCGGCATGCTGTTCCCCGTGACTATTCAGGCCGCGCCGAAGCCACGTCGCGACCCCAGGCCCAGAGCGGTTTCCGCGTCCACGCGCGACTTGTACCACTTCCGCCGCGATGACGCCGCGCCGGGCGGCGTGACGCGCATCACCCTCGATGCCGGCCATATCGCTGCCAAGCCGGTATCGCAGAACGTCTTCGGCAACTTCGTCGAAAATCTCAACACGGTTATCTATGATAACCTGTGGGCGGACGCCCTGCACGACGGTAATCTGGAGCGGATCGAGCCGACCAACCGCGAGCCGCCATACTGGGACCAGACCGGGACTGCCGCCTGGCAAGAAGCGCCCGGCAGTGGCTACCTATCCCAGCGCTGCGTGCGGCTGTCTGGGCCAGACGCCGCCCTGAGCCAGCGCGTCTACCTGCCCGTATACCGCGTCCGGGGCTACACTCTGACACTTTGGACGCGCGCCCCCGCCGGGGCCGGACAGGTCAGCGTCGCCGTCCGCGCAGGCGGCGAATCGGAAGGCCCCTTCGAGGCGGGCCTGGAAGCGGCGGGGCAGGTGACGGTATTCTCCACGCTGGCCGTCTCCGGCCCAGCCTGGCAGAAGCAGACGATCCACTGGACCCTGCCTGCCGGTGCCATCGCGAAGGGGCAGGCCGCCCGGCTTGTCGTCGCCCACACAAGCGGTGGGGCTGTGGATGTGGACCAGATCAGCCTATTCCCCGACGATGCCGTTGACGGCATGGACCCGGATTC
>JANLUQ010000567.1:0-2779 GCA_031363565.1 Armatimonadota bacterium
GTCTTCAGCCTTTAACGAGGTAGAATGGTTGGCCCTGTGTCTGCTGCCATCTCATAACTGAGCCAGAGCAACAGGGTTCCAAAAGCAAGACCCGCCCAAAGGAGGCTGTTAGCAAGTGTTCTGTAGAACGAGCGCAGGCGACTCCAAATCATCGGCAATGGCAAGAGTGCAAGCGCACAGGCAGGGACGCCATACCAAAGGCTCGGCGGCTTTGGGATATGATAACACAAAATGATAAGGTAATACGCTCCGGTGTCGACCCCATAGCAGATGAACCCTTGCAATACTAGGCCCGTGATGATGCCGAGAAGAATATCTAATCCTTTGACACCTGTAAGATACAGGCGCTTCGGGACAATCGGTAAGCTTTCCAAGAGTGTTGACGGGGCTGGCGGCCAAACGGACTTGTCTTGATTGTCTTCGTGCAAGCGAAACCTCTATCAAGCGGCCTAACAGTGGCGCTCACCGGCGACACCGCCTGCACAGCCACCCGACCAGGCAGAGCGAAAGGACAGGTGGCGTCCGGTGCAGCGCGGGGTTAGACTGCTGGCGGTACGGCGTTCGCACCCAGGCCTTTGCGCCAGAAAAACACGTATCCGACAATCCATTGTCCCATGCCTATAGCAAGCGCACGGTCCCATAAATCTTGAAAGCCGTGCGGCCTCCCAGTTGCTAGATGGCCGAGCCAAAGCAGACCATAGGTCAGACACACGGCCATTAGCCAGTAGCAACCCAGTCTTACCCATTTGTTTTTCATAACGGCCTTTTTTCGTGACGAAACAGGCTCATGCCCAGTAGTCTAACTTGTTACTATACCGCACGAGCGCGGCATAACACCCTATAACAGCGGCTTTTGCCGCAAGCCGGCAGCAACAGCTTACAGCAACGACGATTACCGTCAATCCTGCAAACTGTCTTGCGGCATAACCCGCTCCCACAGAGGCTATCATCGCACCCGTGCAGTATAACATGCCCTGAAGGGCAGCAATTACCGCATCAAAGAACATTCGCGCAGTGTCCGGTTGCCTGCTCCCATAAGGCATTATACCAAACTTGCCACTAAAAGAGGCATCCCCCAAGTTAGCCTCGTCGCTCCTCTTGCCTTCTTAATAGACGCCCTAGGGCATTCGCCCATAGAGGGCAGGCACAGGGGCCTGCCCCTACACGCCCTGTAATTGTTACAATCGGTAGGGGCAACCCCCCATGGTTGCCCTCCAACTGTCATCTCTATGCGGTTTCCTGAAAATCCCCTTGACATATGTTCCCATAATAGATATAATAGTAGACAAATCAGGCATAGGAAGGAACTCACACCGATGCATTCTCTCTGCGACGCCTGCGCCCCGCGCGGCGAACACTGCGCCGGCAATTGCACCGCCACTCTCAAACGGATACTTGCTGCGACGGAAAAGGCATCGGGGGCCGGGAAGGCACCGGCCGGCGGGCCACGCACGGCTGGGGGCAAAGCCGTCAGCGCCCGCAATGCCACGACCCACGGAGTCTTCGCCCGAGACATCGTCCTCCCCGCCCTCGGTGAAGACCCCGAAGGCTACCGGCAGATCGAAGCCGAGTTCACCGCCCAGATCGCCCCGCGTAACCTGCTCGAACGCCACTACGTCGAAAAGATCGCCGCCGCCTCCTGGCGTCTGCGTCGGCTGCACCGCTGGCAGGCCCAGCTCTTCGAGGACGAGACGTTGACCGAGGACGCCCGCCTGGATAAACTCGACAAAGTGCTGCGCCATGAAAATCAACTCCACCGGCAGATAGACACCGCCGTCAAGATGCTGAACAAAGACGTGCCGCAGCTTGCCCAGTCCCGCGCCCGCGATCAGGCGTTGCTGACCACGATGCAGACCGAACTGGACTGCCGCGAAAATCGCGAAAACGAACTGGAAGTGACTTTCGAAGCGCGGGAATGGCTCAAACAAATGACCGCCGCTCCCCCACTCGACGACCGCCGCCTGGACGCCGCCCCTCTCCCCGACACGGGTGAGAGCTTCGCCGTGGAAAACTGCCAAAACGAACCCTCTCCCATCCAACCCTTCCATAACAGGGAAGGGTCGGCGCTCGCGCCGGGGTTAGGTCCCATCGGCCCTGCCAGCAAAAAGCCCCCCGCCAACCGGCGAGGGGCCAAGGCAGCCGCTAACTGACGGCGGCGGGCCGGGGCTGGAGGGTGTCCAGCAGGTTGCTGGCCTGGCGGATGCTGTCTTCTTCCAGAAGCTGCCGCAGGACGTAGGGCAGGATGCCGCCGTTGAGGTAGTAGTCTACTTCGATAGGCGTGTCAATCCGCAGGGTCAGTGGGACTTCCTGAGTGTCGCCGCCGGCCCGCTGGATGCGCAGGGTGACGTCCATCTGGGGTTGCAGACCGTCTTCCAGGCCGACCAGGTCGAACTTCTCGGTCCCGTCCAGGCCCAGGGTCTGCGCGCTCGTCCCCTCCTTGAACTGGCAGGGCAGGACGCCCATGCCGACCAGGTTCGAGCGGTGGATGCGCTCGAAGGACTGCGCGATGACGGCCTTGACGCCAAGCAATGCGGTCCCCTTGGCGGCCCAGTCGCGCGACGACCCGGTGCCGTACTCCTGGCCGGCGAAGATCATCAGCGGGACGCCGAGGTCGCGGTAGATGAGGGAAGCGTCGTAGATGCTCATCTCCTCGCCGACCGGCTGGTAGATGGTCATGCCGCCGATGACGCCGGGCACCATCAGGTTCTGGATGCGGACATTGGCGAACGTCCCGCGCATCATGATCCGGTGGTTGCCCCGGCGCGAGCCATAGGAGTTG
>JANLUQ010000586.1:0-3040 GCA_031363565.1 Armatimonadota bacterium
AACTTCGGCACCCCCGGCTACAACGGCAGCCCGGATGGCACGACGGTATATGTGCAGGATGCGAACGGCTTCCCTGTGCCCAGCAGCACCATCGCCATTCCGGCGTCCGCGCCGGCCCAGCCGGGCGGGGCGCAGCAGATCATCGGCACGCTGGACACGGCCGGGGCCGTAGGCCCGTTCACCGTGGAGATCATCAACGCCGACAATCAAAGCTCGAGCCCCACGCCGGTGCCCGCCTCTCGACCCGGCGGCAGGTCTCACAGGCTGAAGCCTTCGGCTTCTATAGCTTCCGCGCAGTTCGAGGTGTACGCGAAAGACCAGACCCAGTACGCGGTCACCTTCGATCCGGCCCTGACGAACAAGGCGTACCAGCTTTACGAGCAGTTGACGGGGACACCGGCCTTCGTACCGACCGGGGCGGCGTTCGTCTCCAGTCCGACGCAGATCCTGCTGGGTCAGGTGTCCGCGGTACCGATCGCGGATTCGACAGCGATCCTTGCGCGGGGCGGCGGCACGGCGGCGACGGGTATTATTGCCCAGAGCGGTGGCAAGGTGATCTCTAACGACGGCGGGAGCCTGATCACTAACGACGGAGGCACCGTCATCTCGAACGACGGAGGCACTGTCATCTCCAACGACGGAGGCACGTACATCCCGAAAGGCTCGTCGGTGATCAGCAACGATGGCGGCACTTTTACGGGCAGCCTGATCGGGGCCATCGACGCCGGGGCGGGCTTCACCGGCAGCCTCGGTCTGACCCCGCAGTTTAAGCAGGCTTCCCAGATCAGGCGCGCGGCGGCGGCACTGACCGCCCCGCACCCGCCGCTCTCGTTCATCCTCACCAAGCACGACGCCGGGCCGGAGCAAGGCAAGGGAGCCACCGACCTGACGGTCAGCCTCAACTACGCCGACAGCACCTCCGCCCTCCTCCTCGACCTACGCTTCACGCCCGGTCAGCCGGACGTCGTAGTCTACCAGGCCCCCGGCGTCACCCTCAAGCCCCGAGGCACCACGCCCGCCCCCCAGGTCAGCAGCCCCGTGCCGACCTTGACCGCCCTCACCCCGAGCACGGCCCTGGCGGGCAGCCCCGACCTGACGCTTGGCGTGACGGGCACGCTCTTCGAGGCCGGCACCCTCGTCAACTGGAACGGCAAGCCGCTCGCCACGACAGTCCTCTCCGGCACACAGGCCACTGCCGTCGTCCCCGCCGCCCTCCTCAGCGCCCAGGGGACCGCCAAGGTCACACTCACCAACCCTGCCCCCGGCGGCGGCCCCTCCGCCCCGCTGCCCTTCGTCATCGCCCCGGCTGCCGCCACGCTGCACACCTTCCCGGCGGGCCTGCAAATGCTGGCCGTCACCGAAGACTATGCCAGTGTCGGCCTGAGCGGCGCCCTCAGCGACAGCAGCCACGCGCTGCTGGTGTGGAACCCGGCCACGGCAGTCTACGAAACCCGCACCGACCTACACCCCGGCGCTGCCTACTGGACGCGCCTGAGCAAACCCACCGACCTGCTCGACACCGGCACGCCCGCCCCGACGTCCGGGCCGTTCTCCATCGCGCTGCGGGCGGGCTGGAACATGATCGGCGACCCGTTCCCAACGGCGGTAGCGCTGTCGGGTATCCAGGTGCGGGACGCGATCGGCACACAGGGCACCTTCCACCAGGCCGTCTCCGGCGGGGTCGTGTCGGGGACGCTGTATGCATATCCGGCGGGTTCGACGCAGTATCAGAAGGTGGGCCAAGACGGGAACTTGACGCCCTTCGACGGCGACTGGATCTATGCCTTCCGCGCCTGCACACTGCTGGTCCCGGCCCACTAGCACCGGCCCACCAGCACCGGCTGACTGAGGCCCGCCGCTCGGGCGGCGGGCCATAACCTGAGGAGACCGAGTATGGACACTAGGACGAACACTAAGATGAACACTAAGACGAACACTAAGACGAACGTTAGGACGAACAGGATGCATCGCACTCATGCGAAGGAGGCGCTCATGGGGCTGCTCTGCCTCGCCCCGCTGTGGCTCGCCGGCTGCGGCGGGGGTGGGAACTACACGACTCCCCCGGCGAAGGTACTATCGGGCAGCGTGCGGCTGGCGGACGGGACGCCGCTCGCGGGCTACCGCATCGTCTACGACCCGGCGAGCGACCTGGCGCCGGGGCAGGGGGTCGGCTCGACGGCGACGACGGATAGCCTGGGCCGGTTCACGCTGAGTGTGCTCCCCAGCCAGGTGACGGGGCATGACACGGTGGCGATTTTCGACACGACGGACAGCCTGGTGAGCACGGCGACCGTCGTGCCGGGCGGCCCGACCAGCGTGATCATAGTCACGCCGCCGGCCCCGCCCGCTCCGCCGGCATAACTGGAGCAAGCCGCCAGGGAAGGGCCGCGCACGACTACAGCGCGGCCCTTTCTGCGCGAAATGGGGTATGGAGGTGTATGCCTCCCCCGGATCTTTTGCCTGACTTCGCGGCCCACGATGCCGATGCGCTCTTCGGCGGCGCAGCTTACGCCGAAATGCCGAACTTGCTGGCCCGCGCCCGCCACACGGTCCGCATGGCCTTCTACCTCTTTGGCGGCCCCGATGCCGACCGGATGATGGATATTCTGGCCGCCAAACAGGGAGGCGGCGTGACGGTGCGCGTCCTGCTCGACCGCTCCCTGGGCCTTCGGAACTTCCTGCCCGGCCTCATGGCCGACGGCCGACGCGCGTACCAACGCCTCCGCGCCCTGGGCATTCCCGTCCGGCTCAGTGACACGCATCCGCTCCCGGACTGGCCCGGCAAGCCGCCCCAGATGCACCGCAAGTTCATCACGGTTGACGATCGCGAGGCGCTGGTGGGCGGCATGAATGTCGGGACACTGTTCGGGCGCTACCATGACCTGATGCTCCACCTGCACGGGCCTATCGCGCGGTCTCTGGCGGACCTGTTCGATGACGAGTGGCGGCAGGCCGGCGATGATAACGATGCGCCACCTCCGACTATGCCGCTGACCCTCACGCCCGGTCAGACGCAGGCGCGGCTCCTGGGGACGGGCGC
>JANLUQ010000616.1:0-2064 GCA_031363565.1 Armatimonadota bacterium
TCATGTGGACCTCGTTCGTCTATGTCATCGGCAACTGGCCTTCTCAGCTTTTTCCCTCGACGGCTTTCATGGGCCTGAACGATGCCAATGTCAACTGGTTCTACGGGCATAGCGTCGTCGGTCTGATCGCGACGCCCGCCGCCCTTGCCACCGCCTACTACTTCCTGCCCAAGTCCGCCAATGCCCCGCTCTATAGCCACAAGCTGTCGCTGATCGGCTTCTGGACGCTGGGTTCGATCTACATCTGGAACGGCGCACACCACATGATCTACGGGCCGATCCCGTACTGGCTCCAGACTGTGGCGACCATCTTCTCGTTCCTGCTGTTCGTCCCGGTCCTGTCCGCCGTCACCAACTTCTTCGGGACCATCCGGGGCGAGTGGCACCAGCTCCGCACCAATGTCCCGCTGAAGTTCATCATCGCTGGGACGGTTTTCTACCTGCTCGTCTCGACCCAGGGGTCGTTCCAGGCCCTGCGCGCCCTGAACGCCGTGACCCACTTCACCGACTGGGTGATCGGGCACTCGCACATGGCGATGTTCGGCTTCGTGACTTTCTACGCTTTCGCCGGCTGCTACTATGCTGTGCCGCGCATGTACAAGCGTCCGCTCTACTCCGAAGGCATGGCCGACTGGCACTTCTGGCTGTCCTTCCTGGGCTTTATCCTGTTCAGCACCGCATTGTGGATCGGCGGCTTCAACCAGGGCATGGAATGGAACAACCCTAATCTGCCGTTCCCTGTGACGGTGGAGCACATGAAGCCGTTCTGGCACGCCCGTGCGGGTGGGGCCGCACTGATGGTGATCGGGCTGTTCCTGTTCGCCTTCAACCTGTACAAGACCGCCACCGCGTCCCCGGTAGACGTGGCCGAAGGCGACGACGGCGCGGATCGGCTCGATGACCCGTCCCGGACTCCTAAGTCGCTGACGGCGGCCTAGAGATCACTTGCTGGAAATCACTCGCCAGAGATCGCTCGCTCGAGATCACTTGCTAGAAATCACCCGAAGACACTCCTATGTTAGAATATGTCATTCCTCTCCTCTTCATCGTGCTGGTGGGCATTTTGCTCGCCATCATCCGGCAGGTTCCGGAGAAGAGCGCGCTGCTCACCGGGCTGGGCATCGGCATGACCTTTATCATCGGTCTGGTGTTCGTCTCGATCATCCCGTCGTTCAACGAGAACTGGTCGCAGAATACTGCCCGTGACGCGGGCCGTTACCATGCCATCTATGCCCGGTCCGAGCTGGTGGCGGCGGCGCGCGCGGGCCGCGAGCCGCATGAGTTCACCGGCGACATCCGCACTGCGGGCAATTTGGAACTGACCGGCTACACCGATAAGCAGGAGCACGGTCGCCGCGTCTACCAGCGTGAGGGCTGCATGTACTGCCATTCGCAGCAGATCCGGCCCCTGACGCATGAGATCGAGCGGTATTCGATCGGCACTTCCGTCGCGCCCATCGCCGATGAGCGCGAGTACATCTGGGACCAGCCCCACTTCTTGGGGACACGGCGCATCGGCCCGGACCTCTCCCGAGAGGGCGGTAAGTACAGCAACGACTGGCACTATTCGCACTTCTATTACCCGCGCCAGATGGTTCCGCAGTCTATCATGCCCGCCTTCACCTGGCTGTTCAATGACAAGGACAAGACGAATCCCATCCCTACCGATGATGCCAAGGACCTCGTCGCCTATGTCCAGACTTTGGGCTTTGGCCGCAAGGTGCCCGACGGCCACGGTGGGTGGCGCTCCTGGCTCAAGCCCGAGGACCAGCAGTACACGCAGAGAGTAGGCGAGAGCCAGGTCCTGCGGATTGATCCCAGCACCAACGGCGGCAAGGGCGGTCAGGTACGCGGCGGCGACCGGGTCTCGCCGACCAACCGCGTCGGGCCGGGCGGAACTTTATAGGCCGCCGTTTCAGGTATACTAAAGGAGGGCGGGCGCAATTGGCGCCCGCCCTTTTGTTTTTACATGTAATTTTGACATGCTCGGCACTGGAAGTGCCGGTGATACCGCCCCCGCCCTAGATGACCCCACCATGATTGACCAGACCGACCGCCTCATCC
>JANLUQ010000627.1:0-4029 GCA_031363565.1 Armatimonadota bacterium
GACCCCGCCCCTACGCGCTCATATCCTGTTTCTTGCGTCCCCTGGACGCTGGGCTTTTCGGAGCCTCGGGTTTTAACCCGTGGCATCCTCTACACGGATGGGACCATCATCCGTAGGGGCAGGGTCCCCCTGCCCTCTTTCGCCCTTAATGGCTGGGCTGGTCCGCAATCACGTCGGCCAGTTCATCCGCGTCACGTCGGCCTCATTCAGAGCCACCCTGGTTTCCACCATCTCGCTCTCTTCCGGCGTCAGACCAAGGAACTCCGCGACCGTGCTGACGCGGAACCCTGTTCCCTCCAAACGCTCACGCTTTGCTGCATCCATTTTGATTATCCTCCGAGTTCATCCAGTCGCGCCTGGGCGCGGCGGGTCCTAAGAAATGTTGACTCCCCCATTGAGTTCCTTCGCTTCTATCACCGCATTCGCGATGTTGGTGAAACGGGCTAATATCTCGTCACTCTCGTCCTCTAAGGCTCGAACCAACGGGGGAGGTATCGCGGCAAACAAGGCGACGTTCTGGATCAAGATGTTGATCTCCTCGCCCAGCCGGTTCAGCTCTTCTCCCTGCACGTTGATGTCATGCTTGGCGAGTGTCGGCAGCAGCATCAGCCCCAGTGAGCGGGCTTCCTGGGAGCCGTACACCTGAGTCCGCCAAACCTCTGGCCCCGCTAGATTCCGCCATACCTCGTTCTCGGCGAGGAGCTGACGAGTACGGAGAGTGATTTCTTCTGATGACACTTCCTGGGCCAGCCACTCTTTATGGATATTCATCAGGTCAAGCCCCCGGACAGTCCGGCGCTGCCCATCTTCATCGATGGTGTAAACTCTCACGTCGAGACTCATGTTGTGTCCTTCCAGGCGTTGCCCTTCCACATGCTGACCCTATACGCCGGGAACCTTTCTTTCTGCTGCCGCATTCTGTCTATTGAGTGTGCTAAACTCAAGTAAGTTCAGAAAAATCAACCGTTTGGGAACGCCGGGAGTGGGTACAACGTAGCACTCCCTCAAGGGTTCAACTTTAAGACCATTACTAAGAGCAGGAGACGCACCAATGGCGTTCAACGATTACCGCGACATCATCCGGCAGATGGAGCGCGAAATGCAGCAGTTGTCAGATGAGGCGTTCCGGGGCTTCTTCGCCCTGCCGACGGGCGCGGCGGGCCGTTTCTGGCAGCCGCCCGTAGATGTCCACGAGACCGCCGAGGCCATGCTGATTAAGGTGGAGCTGGCGGGGGTCAAGGCAGACGACATCCACGTCGCTCTGACGCCTGACGACCGGATCCTGAACATCAGCGGGACGCGGCGCGAGGGCAAAGATTCGCGCGAAGGGCGGGTCCGCAGCCACCATTTAGAGATCTATGTCGGTCCGTTCGAGCGTGCCATCGCCCTGCCGAGCGGCTTCCGGCTGAACCGGGACGCCATCAAAGCCACCTACCGGGACGGATTTTTGCTGGTGACGCTGCCGAAGCGGGCGCGGGCCGAAATGCCGCAGGCGCGCGTCATCCCGATCAGCACGGACGACGAAGCTGCCCCTCTTGACGGCAAGAACGACGCAAGCGAGATTGAAACAGAAACCGAGGACAAGTAACTTCCATGTCCGATAACAACTATAATGAGGCCGACGAGATTTTGGCCGAACATACGCCGACTGAAGAGATGAAGGTGGATGAGATCGCCGAGGACATGCCCATTGAGGGCGAGGTCGCCGAGCAGATCGTCAAGCAGATCAACAGCGACGGGAACGGGCACCCCCCGATCCCCGACGAGCTGCCCTTGCTGCCGCTGCGCGACACCGTCATCTTCCCGGTCCTGGTCGCCCCCATCGCGGTGGGACGCGAGAACAGCATCAAGCTGGTGGACGAGGCTGTCTCACGCGGTGACCGTATCATCGGCGTCGTCGCGATGAAGGATTCGTCGGTCGAGAACGCCACGGCCGCCGACATTCACCCGATGGGCGTTGCGGTCGTCATCCGCATGATGGCGAAGGTGCCCGACGGCGGCATCCGCATGATCGTCCAGGGCATCGCGCGCATCCAGATCCAGCAGGTTTTGGAGGAAGAGCCGTACTTGCGGGCGCGGGTCAAGGTGCTCGACTCGAAGACGGAGATCGCCGAAGAGGACAAGGTCGAGATTGAGGCCCTGAAGCGCGGCATCGGCGACCTATTCGGCCGCATCGTCTCGCTGTCGGGGAACATGCCGGATGAACTGGCCGGGCTGTCGTCGTCCATTGATGACCCCGCCGTGATGACCGACCTGATCGCCGCCCATATGCCGATCAGCGCCGAGGACAAGCAGCGCATTTTGGAGACGGTCAACCTCAAGGACCGCATGAACGCTTTGCTCGAACTGATGACCAAGGAGCAGCAGGTCCTGGAGATCGGCTCTAAGCTCCAGTCGCAGGTGTCCGAGGGCATCAACAAGACGCAGCGCGAGTATTATCTGCGCGAGCAGCTCAAGGCCATCCAGAAGGAACTCGGCGAGGGCGACGAGCGCGGCGAGGAGCAGGACGAGCTTCGCAAGAAGATCGAAGAAGCGCACATGCCCGAGGATGCCTTGAAGGAGGCAAACCGGGAGCTGGACCGCTTGCAGCGTATGTCGCCGGGCGCCCCGGACTACACGACCACCCGGACCTACCTGGACTGGCTTGTCGCGATGCCGTGGGACAAGGCCACGGCGGACAACCTGGACATCCCGAGCGTCAAGGCGCATTTGGACGCCGACCATTACGGGCTGGAGAAGATCAAGGACCGGATCCTGGAATACCTTTCGGTCCGCAAGTTCAAGACCGGCGGCGACCTGCGCCAGCCCATCCTGTGCTTTGTCGGCCCGCCCGGAGTCGGCAAGACCAGCCTGGCGAAGTCCATCGCCGGCGCGATGGGCAAGAAGTTCGTCCGCATCAGCCTGGGCGGCACGCATGACGAGTCCGAGATTCGCGGCCACCGGCGGACGTACATCGGCGCCTTGCCTGGCCAGATCATCCAGGGCATCAAGCGGGCCGAGACGAACAACCCGCTGTTCGTGCTGGACGAGATAGACAAGGTGGGCGCGGACTACCGGGGCGACCCGTCCTCGGCCCTGCTGGAAGCTTTGGACCCGGAGCAGAACGCGACGTTCAGGGACAACTATCTGGACGTGAACTTCGACCTGTCCAAAGTGCTGTTCGTGACCACGGCCAACCAGCTCGACACCATCCAGCCGGCCCTGCGGGACCGCATGGAGATCATCGAGTTGTCCGGGTACACCGAGGAGGAAAAGACGCAGATCGCCGTCCGCCACCTGGTTCCCAAGCAGCTTGGGGAGCACGGACTGACCAAGGTGACCTTCACCGAGGGCGCGGTCAAGGCCATCGTCCGGGGCTACACCCGCGAGGCGGGCGTCCGCTCTTTGGAGCGCGAGATCGCCGCCGTCTGCCGCAAGGCGACGCGCGAGTTCGCCGAGGGCCGGACGAAGGCTCTGGTCGTAGATGCCAAACAGGTCGAGAAGTACCTCGGGTCGCCGCGCTTCGAGTACGAGGAAGTGGCGGAGCGGACTGAGCAGCCGGGCGTCGTGACCGGCCTTGTCTGGACCCCGGTCGGGGGCGACGTGGTCTTCATCGAGGCCTCGCGGATGGAGGGCGGCAAGGGGTTGCAGCTCACGGGCCAATTGGGGGACGTGATGAAGGAGTCCGCGCAGACCGCGCTGTCTTATGTCCGCGCCCACGCCAGCGCCCTGAATATCGCGCCGGACTTCTACGAGACCAGCGACCTGCACATCCACGTCCCCGCCGGGGCCGTGCCGAAGGACGGCCCGAGCGCGGGCGTCACGATGACTAGCGCCATCGCGTCGCTGCTGACCGGCCGCCCGATCAAGCAGGCGTTGGCGATGACCGGCGAGGTGACTCTGTCGGGGAAGGTGCTGCCGGTCGGCGGCATCAAGGAGAAGGTGCTGGCGGCCAAGCGCGCGGGGATCAAGACGATCATCCTGCCCGAAAGAAACCGCAAGGACCTGATGGAAGACATCCCCGCCGAGCTTCGGAAGGGCATGGAGTTC
>JANLUQ010000637.1:0-9264 GCA_031363565.1 Armatimonadota bacterium
AGGCTACGTCTATGGCAAGACGGCGGACGAGCGCCCCTGCAAGACCATCGAGAACCCCGTCGTCATCGAGGACCTGCACGCCACCCTGTACCACGCGCTCGGCATCTCCCCTAAGCTGTCCTACCTCATCGAGAAGCGCCCCTTCTACGTCACCCACGACGGAGTAGGCAAGCCAATCATGGATGTGCTGGCGAAGGCATGAACCCCCCCCACTTACAGGTGTCGAAAACACTTGTAACCGAGGGGTTTGTTGCACGCGATGCTGAGGTAAAGACTCAGGGCGTAAAGCCTGAGCTTTGTACGCACTGCTGGATCACCCCATACTTCTGCTGCCACTGCGCTGCATCTGCATTGTAATTGTCATCGAAGTGAACCACATCGGGCGTCAAGAAATCACCGCCCCAGCGCAGCCCCGCCGCCTTGACACCCGCGATAAAGGCGGCAACGGGGGCAGGCGGCGTGGTTTGGCCCAGTACCGAGGAGTTGGCAAGATGGGTGACGCCGCTGCTATCCGTATATTGGACATTCATATCAATAGCGTGGCCGACCAGGTGATTGGACATATCGGCCGGCGGTACGATAACACCCTGCAAGGTCTGACCCGTCGCACGGAATGAGTTGGTGATGAAGACTTTAACGCCTGCCGTCCCCGCCGCAGTATTGATCGCAGTGAGCGACGGGAAGAAGTCTACATCGGCCCAAACGGCCCCACCAATGAAGTTAGTTCCTGCCGTGTACCGCTGAAGCGGATTGGGCACCACCTGGAACGTCGCCGAATGCGGGCTGCCCGTTGCTCTGTCGCGGACCTCATAACCAGTCGTAATAGGCGCCTTCAGCGGAACATGGACAGTGAAGTAAGTGCCGTCATAGGTGAACGCCCATCCGCCGCTGTCGATGTTACTGTAACCATCAAAACTCGGAGAATGGTAGTCAGGAATAGTAAAGTTCACCACATCACCGGTCTCGGCATGATCCGGGTTCGCCGGCTCATCCACTCCTGTCGCGGCGAACTTTACCGTGACGCCCGGCGGGATTTTGGAGGCGCCGGTCAGGATCGGAAGGGTGATATTGGAAGAGGGTATCACTCGTGTGGTGCCGGGGAGAGTGCCCATCCCGCTAGAGGTCACCCCATTGGTCGTTGTGGTGACAGTGGCTGTGGTAAGCTGAGTAGCGCTTAATTGCTCCAACGTCCCATTCAATGTCACGGTGGTCAGGACGCCTGCGTTATCGCTGCCGCTCCCCGTTGCCGTCAAAACACCCGATTGGGGATTGGCGGTGCCGCTCACAGTGATGGTGCCATTCGCATTGGCATGAGATTTGATGGCACTGGCGCTGTACGCTGTTTGTCCATGCTTGATGGTAGCATCGGCCACAGTGCTGCCTGCCTGGATGATTACCGTGCCGTTCACCTGATTATTGGCGGAGATGACAAGGTTGATTACGGCAAAATTGCCGGTGAGCTGGTTAGAGGAGTCCCTGAGTGCGACTTTCCCCATGTAAGTATTGGCGAAAAGATTGGTTGTGCTGCCGCCATTGCCGGAGCCCGAAGAAGGATTGTAGGCAGGATTGTCAAAATTACCGCCGCCACCACACCCCGAAAGAATAAAGGCGGCTAACAAAGCCGACCCAATTATCACTGTGGGCGGTCGCTGCATTAATGTTGCTGATTTCATCGTAGCTACCTCTTGAACGGGTGGAGATGCACTGAAGCGAGAAGAGTGGCTAAACACAGATAAGTAAGGAGTAGCTGGAGCGGAAAAGACAATAGCAACCTACTTACCTCATTAACTATACCATGCAAATAACCATTATGTCACCGGATTAACACTTTTTTCAAGGTATTTTCCGGTGCATATCTAATTGGGAATAGTTAGCATCGAATGGAGGGAAGCGAATCCGTGTCTGATGTTTCAACAGGGTTTATGGTCACCCGAAGAGGCTATTGGCCCCTTCCCGACCTTTGTTTGCTGATAAACGCCCATACTACTTCGAAGGGCAGCCGCTATCGGGATATGAAAATCAACCGTGTACCTAGCCGTCCAGAGTACAAGAGTAGACAGAAATAGACAGATAATAAGCCATTAGAGGGTTAGCATGGGCGGTTTCCAATCCAGGGATACGCCGTAATGACGACGAGATTTGCGAGAACGAACTCAGGCAGTGCCGTTCTTAGGCGGAAGGAACAAAGACCATGAACCGGGAAGATGACCAATCGGAACTTTCTTCATCACAAGCGACGACGCGGCGGCAGTTCCTCACACGAACCCTCCTCACGGCGGCGGGCCTGTCCCTGACGGGCAGGGCGTTCGCGGACGCCTTGAACAGCCAGGACGGCGTGGGGCCGATCATCTTGGGCCAGGGCGCGCACCGATACGAGTGGGTGCCGGACTGGCTGACGCCCCCGCCTTCCATCAAGTGGGGGGATACGCAGGGCATCGCGCAGGACTCGCGGGGGCGCATCTACATCGCGCACACCGTTCACCCGAGCAGCCCGGTCGGTCATGCCATCGTGGTCTTCGACAAGAACGGTCGGTTCCTGAGCTCCTGGGGCGAGCAGTTTAAGGGCGGAGGACACGGGCTGGATTTGCGGAGAGAAGGAAAGCAAGAGTTCTTGTACCACTGCGACACGGCCCACAAGACGGTGACCAAGACGACTTTGAGTGGGGAAGTGGTGTGGCAGAAAGGGACGCCTGCCGAGGCGAATGTCTACAAAGACGGCAGCCCGTTCGTGCCGACCAATGTCGCCTTCGGGCCGGACGGCGGCTTTTACGTCGCGGACGGCTACGGGTCGAGCTGGATACACCAGTATTCGGCCCAGGCCGAGTACGTCCGCACCTTCGGCGGCGCGGGGACCGAGCCGGGCAAGCTGCACACCCCCCACGGGCTGTGGGTGGATACGCGCTTGGGTGAGCCGGCCCTGGTCGTGGCGGACCGGGCGAACCACCGCCTGCAATACTTCTCGCTCGACGGCAAGCCCCGGTCGGTGGTGACAACCGGGATGCGGCAGCCCTGCCACTTCAAACTGCGCGGGGACGAGATGCTGGTGCCTGACCTGGACAGCGTGCTGACGATCTTAGACAAGGACAACAAGGTCGTGGCCTCACTCGGCGACGGCTACCCGTCGAACCTGCGGGACGCTCCGCGCTCGGCCTTTATTCCCGGGAAATTCATCCACCCGCACGCCGCAAACTTCCTGCACAATGGGGACATCTTGATCGCCGAGTGGGTGCCCATCGGGCGGATCACTCTGCTCCGCAAGCTGCCCCCAGCCTGAGAGGTTTGGCGGGCAGGGCAGGGTAGGTAAACCCATGGCATGAACCAGACCACTGAAGACGTAATCGAGTACCTGAACTACGCGGAGTCCGACTTCGGCTCGACGCCCCTGGACGCCGAACTGCTGCAAGAGCCGACCCTGCTGCGCGACCGGGTCGCCGCCCTGCTGGACGCCCCCCATCCCCCGCCGGACAGCCGCGCCCTTGGGGAGACGCTGCGGGGCCGTCTGGATGAGGCCGATTGGCAAGCCGTTTCACGCGAGATGCAGGAGCGGCTGAAGGTGACGGGCGGGTTCTTTGACCCCGTGGAAGAGAACATCCGTCAGGCGACAAAGTAACAGGCAGGGAACAGGTATAATGGCCTTGTGTCACCCATCAAGGCCATCTTCTTCGATATCGGCGACACCCTCGTTTTCGACGACCCGCCACTGACGGATCGCCTGGCATCGGCAGCACGAGAGGTCGGCCCACCACTCGATGCGGCACGGCTGCCGGATGCTTTCCGCATGGGTGAAGCCTATGCCGTAGGCCGCTATGTCGAGGGCATTGCATGGGACGCACCCGATTCCTTGCGCGAGGCTATGGCCCACATCTGGCGGGCGCTGGACCACCCGCCTCTGGGCGACAAGGACTGGCAGAGGTTCGGTGTGGCGTTCGCGACCGTCCCGTTCACTCGCTATGCCCACCCGGACGCGCGGGAACTGCTGCAAGAACTTAAATGGCGCGGCTTCACGGTCGGCGCGATCTCCGATTGGGAAGCGACTCTGCCCGCTTTGCTGTCAGAACTAGGCCTCGCGCCTCTCCTGGATGCACTCGCCGTGTCCGAGATCGTCGGCGTCACCAAGCCAAGCCCGCGCCTGTTCCAAGAGGCTTTGCGTCAGGCGAACGCTGCCCCTGAGACCTCCCTGCATGTCGGCGACTGGTATGAGCTGGATGTCGCGGGTGCGCAGGCGGCGGGGATGTCGGCGCTTCTGTTCGACCACCCAAGCCGCCGCCCCGTCGCCGACTGCCCGCGCGTCCAGACCTTTGACGCACTGGTCCAATACCTTCTGGCGCTCCCGCGCCCCACTTGATCCATTTAGTAGGAATTTCTGTCCATGCCCCAACAAGTCTTCGCCCCCGTCCTCGCCAACGACGAGATCATCGCGGGCCATAAAGTCATTACCTGCGAGGCACCCGCCATCGCCGCGCTAGCGCAGCCAGGTCATTTCGTCAACGCGCTCACAGCGGAGCGGACGGACCCGTTGCTGCGAAAGCCGTTCTCTCTCTATACCGTAGACCGTGACCGGGGTCAGATCAGCCTGCTGTACTCCATCGTTGGCGCGACCACACAGGGCATGGCGCGCAAGGTGCCCGGCGACACTTTGGATCTGGTTGGCCCATTGGGCGGGCGGGTGTTCCGGCCCGACGACCGTCCCGGCGCGGCGCACATCATGGTCGGCGGCGGCTACGGCGTCCCGCCGCTCGTCTTCCTGGCTCGTGAGCTGCAGGGCGGCTCCATTGATCCCAAACTCCTCTTTATTATCGGCGCACGCCGTAAAGACCTGCTGCTGTGTCAGGAGGAACTGATGGCGGCGGGTGTGGATGCGCGGGCGGCGACCGAGGACGGTTCGCACGGGACGCCGGGACGTGTGACGGACGTCCTGGAGCCGGTCTTGCGCGAGCGTTCGGGCCAGCCGGTCACCGTCTATTGCTGCGGACCGACCCCGATGATGCGGGCGGTCGGCGAGCTATGCCAATCGCTCGGCGTCCCGTGCCAGCTATCGGTCGAGGTCTCCATGCCCTGCGGCATCGGCGTCTGCATGGGCTGTGTGCTGGATCTGGCGGATGGCCGCCGCGTCCGCTGCTGCGTGGACGGGCCGGTCTTTGAAGCGTCGGAGGTGAAATGGTAAATACGTCTGTCAAGATCGGTAGTCTGACCCTGCGGAACCCCGTCGTCACGGGGTCCGGGACATTCGGCTTCGGCAATGAGATGGCCGGGATCGTGGACCTGACTAAGATCGGTGCCTGCGTCGTCAAGAGCACGTCGCTTGAGCCGCGCCTGGGCAACCCGACGCCGCGCATCGTCGAGACCCCATCGGGGATACTCAACGCCATCGGCCTGCAAAACGGCGGCATAGACAATTTTCTCGCGGAGAAACTGCCCTTTCTGCGGCAGTTCGACGTGCCGGTCATCGTCAACCTCGTCGGCTACGAGGTCGGGGACTATGTCACCCTCGCCGAACGGCTGACTGCGGCGGGCGGGGTGCATGGACTGGAGATCAACATCTCCTGCCCGAACGTCAAGCACGGCTGCGACTTCGCCGTGGACCCGGACCTGACCGGCGAACTTATCCGCGAGATCCGAAAAGTCACCGATCTGACGCTTATCACCAAGCTCTCGCCCAATGTCACCGACCTGGTCCCGATTGCCCGCGCCGCTGTAGAGGCAGGCTCGGACGGGCTTTCGCTCATCAACACGCTGCTCGGGACGGCCATTGATGTTCGCAAGCGCCGGTTCCGGCTCGCCAACATCACCGGCGGCCTGAGCGGCCCCGCCGTCAAGCCCGTCGCCCTGCGCTGCGTTTGGCAGGTCCACCGCGCCCTGCCGGACGTACCTTTGATCGGCATGGGCGGCATCATGTCAGCCACCGACGCCATCGAGTTCCTGCTGGCCGGCGCGACGGCGGTCGCCGTCGGCACGGCGACATTCGTGAACCCGACGGCGGTGACGGACGTGGTGACGGGAATTGAGGTTTATCTCACGGAGAACGGGATCGAGGATGTGAATGAGCTGGTGGGGGCGGTGGAGGGGCCATGATCTCCTTTGACTTTGACCGCATCAAGACAAAACGACGGCTAACACTCTACATGCAGCGGTTTTGGGCGGCCTCGCGTTCATGTTCTTGCCCTGGGATTTGTCCCTGTTCGGCGTCATCGGACAGGGCTGGGGCTGGGTTATCCTTGTCCTCGCCTTGTTTGTCGCCACGCATTCAGCTTTTTATGCACAGTGGATCGGCATATTAGGGCGTGGCCTGAGACGGTCGGGAGCCGCCAATGTCGTCAACCAATATGGGATTGTAGACAATGCTTCTGATTACATCCTCGGGCAACTCACTTGGGCGGAAATCGAGAAGATGTACTCGTGCGACTGGAAAACGCGGATGATTGCAGACCGATGGAAGAGAATGCCGGTACTCACCAAAGAGCGCGGCGTTGTAATCATCCTCAAAGACGATGTTGACTTTGAGACGCGGCTTCGGGGCAAGTCGTGGATTATCAAGCCAGCCTTCAAGGAAAAGTTCAAGCGGGGGCGGGAGCACTGGGTATTTGTCCCAGACGTACTACTCACCGTCACCGCCGACGAACTGATGGTCCAGCTCAACCGCTTCTACGTAACAGAGGTGAGGGGCACTGCGTAGCCAGAGGCCACCAGCGACAGCAGCATCGGCGCAATATCTTCCAATGCCAGAATATGATCCACCCCACCGGTTTCGATGGCTGTACGGGGCATGGAGAACGACTCGGAACTGGCCTCGTCCTGGGCGATGGTCAGCCCACCGGCGTCCTTGACGGCGAGAAGGCCCGTCGCGCCGTCGCCATCACCGCCGGTTAGGATGACCGCGACAGCCCCCGCGCCATAGCAGGCTGCGACGGACTCGAACAGCACGTCCCCCGAAGGGCGGACATGATGCACCTTTTCAGTCAGGGTCAGGGAGATCCTCCGCTGCCGGGTCACGATTAGGTGATGGTCGGGGGGCGCGAGGTAGACATGGGCGGGCCGCAGCGCCTCACCTTCCTGGGCCTGTGTGACGCGGAGGGCGGTGCGCCGCGAGAGGATTTCCGCCATCAGGCTGGGCTGACGCGGGCTGAGGTGCTGGACAATGACGATGGGAACTGGGAAGTCGCGCGGCAGGGCGGTGAGGACGACGCTGATCGCCTTCAGCCCCCCGGCGGAGGCCAGCAGGGCGATGATCTCCACGGCACATTTTGGGGCATGTATCGGCGGCGGCGGAACGGCGAGGACATCCATCCGGTCTCCTCTCTCGGCACGTCTCGGGCGCGAGGGAATTGTCCCGCGGCAGTGTACCGCCGTGACAGTCCATTGTAGCACATTAGGCGGCAGTCCGGCGCACGGGCAGGAGAAAGAGGGGGCGACCGCCAACTTAGACCCATGCTGTCCGGCAAACGGTTTGTGATCTGGGGCCTGTGTCGCCTGTCGGTACGCGTGGCGCAGGCGATGGCGGCGGGACGGGCGCAGGTGACGGTCATTCGCCTGAATGGTGAGTCTGACGCGCTCCTGCCCTTGCTCGGTGCCGGCGTGCGGACTTTGGACGCCCCGGCGGGGGCCACCAGCGAAGCACTGCGCGCGGCGGGGCTGGCCGAGGCCACGGCGCTTCTTGCCCTGTCCGAGAGCGATCTGAGCAACCTCCAAGCCACCGTCACCGCCCGCGAGACCGCTCCCAATATCCCGGTCATCCTGCGCGCCTTTGACCCCCTGCTTGCCGACCAATTGGAACAGGGCTGGAATGTCCGCCGCGCCTACAGCGTCTCCGCCTTGGCTGCACCCGCCTTCATTGCCGCCGCCTGTGGTGATACTGTTCTCGAAACCCTGCGAATGGGCGACGGCGAAGTACCCCTGTGCCGGCTGACGGTCCGCGACGGCTCGCCCCTGATCGGACTGGTCGCCGCCGAGGTCAAAGCCCGTCTCGGCTGCGCCGTTTTGGCCCGCCTCGCCCCACGAACGGACTGGCGCGCGGTCGCTGGGGAGGCAGCCCTGGAACCTCTCGCCCTTGGCGAACAGGTGCTGATCGGCGGACCACGCGACTCGGTCCTGCGGACCGTCACGCGCAACAGGGGCTGGCGCAAGACGCGGCGGGGCTTCTGGAAGCGGCCGCCCAAGTCGCCCACCCCCCGGCGACCAACCCCGACGCGGCTGCTGCCCACGGCGATCGTTCTCACCGCCGCCCTATTCGCCTCGGTCTTCGTCTTCCGCCATGCTCTGCACCTTAGCCCCGTGGACGCACTCTATTTCGTCGTCACCACGGCTACTACGACCGGCTACGGCGACATCAGCCTCAAAGACACGCCCGACTGGGTCAAACTCTACGGCTGCGCCGTCATGCTGACCGGCGGCGCGCTGCTCGGCATCGTCTTCTCCTATCTTGCCGCCCTGGCGACGGCGGAGCGACTGGATGAGACTTTGAGCCGGCGCGCGGGCAGCCTGACTGGCCATATCATCGTGGCGGGGCTGGGCAACCTGGGCTACCGTGTGGCCCGGCAGCTTGCCGACCTGGGGCTGGATGTGAGCGTGCTGGACCTCGCGCCGCGCCCGCGCTTCGCCGAATCCCTGCGTGACCGCGTCCCCGTTCTGACCGGCGATGCCTCCCTGCCGGATAACCTGGAGCGTGTCGGCGTGGCTTCCGCCGCCGCGTTCCTGGCCTGCACCAATGACGATCTCTCTAATATCCAGGCCTGCCTGTACGCCAAGCGTCTGAACCCCAAGATCACCACGGTCGCGCGCATCTTCGACGACACCCTGGCCGAGCAGCTTCCCCATGCTTTCGCCATTGACCGCGCCCTGTCCGCCTCGGGGGCCGCCGTCAGCGCCTTCGTCGGCGCGGCCACTGACGAGCTGGCCCTGCGCCCTCTCCCCTTGGGCGGCCTGATGTTCCTCGTCGGCCGCCATCAGGCCGCCGAGCCGCTGACGGCGGAACTCCTGGACGCCTGGCGCGTGGCGGGCGTTCGCCAGCTCGCCTTTCGCCTCAGAGACGGCCCCCTGCAAGCTGCCTCAGAACTCACTCCGCCCCACCCCGCCGGGACCGAGCTGATCCTGTGCGGCCCCGCCGACGCCGTGCGGGGGATCATCGGGGGATGACCGCAACTTCTCCGCCCCTACCGTGCCTCAGTCAATGAGAAACAACAGAGGGACAACAAAGGAGGGTACGCCATTGGAGATTTTCGTCTGGGTGCTGGTCGTGCTGGGTGTAATCGCCCTGATCGTCCTCGTGTC
>JANLUQ010000643.1:0-1736 GCA_031363565.1 Armatimonadota bacterium
AGCGACGGAGGCAAGGCAGGAGGAGAAGGATTCGGCGTCGGAGGGGACCTCGGTCTTGCCGTTCAGTTTGACGATGAGCGGTACCTGACCGACGTAGTTCCGCATGTACTTCTCGGCCAGCCCATACTGTAAGGCGATGCCGGAATACTTTCCTTCGACGGCCAATTTAAACTGGAAGTTTGGGTCGGCCGAGGCGGGGTTGGCGAAGAAGTCACGCGGGCCGTGCTCCAGGCCCTGGTCAATCGGCAGCAGCAGCAGTGTCCCATTGCCGGGGCCGGATTGGTACATCAGGCGGTGCAGGCGGAGGCGCTTACCCGTCGAGAGGTGATCAAGGTCGTTGAGTGTCAGCCTTTGTGCCATCGTTGGTATCCTTTGCGGGGCCGTGTCGTTAGGGTTGATTTTCCAACAAGCGGGCGGGCGCTAAACCTAGCCTCCGTGGGGCCACGCCTGCCCCAACCGAATGCCGAGCCAGACCGCCCCGTAGCCGGCGGCGACGCTGCCGAGCAGGTTGGCGAGGGCCGCCCAGGACGAGCCGAGCTTGGCGGACTCGTACTCGAAGGTGGAGAAGGTGGTATAGGCACCGATGAAGCCGATGGTCACACCCAGCCGCCAGTTGGGGCTGACGAGGATGCGGCTGAGGAGCAGGGTCCCGATCAGGCCCAGCAGGAACGAGCCGCTGATGTTGATGACGAAGGTCGCCCAGGGGAATGAGGCACCGTAGCGGTTCACGATCCAGGTGCCGACCAGGAAGCGCGCGACCGCACCGAGAAAGCCGCCCAGCCCGACGATGAGGCTGTCTTTGAGGAGTTCGGGCATGGCGGCCTCTAGTAGTCCCGCGCGAGCTGGCTGATAGTGACGAACTGGTAGCCGCGCCTGCGGGCTTCCTCGATGAACTGGGGCAGGATCTGCAATGTCTGCGGGATGCCGTCGTGCATCAGGATGATCGCGCCGTTCTCCAAATGCTCCAGACTGCGCCGCAGGATGATATCCGGGGGCGGCTTTTGGAAGTCGCCGGGGTCATTGGTCCAGAGGGTCGTGATGTAGCCGCGTCGGGCGGCATCGCGGATCACGTCCCCATTGTAGTCGCCGCCGGGCGGGCGAAAGAAGCGGGCGGATGAGCCGGTGGCCTTCTTGATGGCGGCGTCACACTGGTCCAATTCATAGGCGATCAGCTCGGGCGGAATCAAGGTCAGGTTGACATGGTCGTAGGTGTGGTTGCCGACTTCGTGGCCTTCAGCGACTTCGAGCTGGACCAGGGCAGGGTTCTTTTCGACCTGCTTGCCGACGACGAAGAACGTGGCGGGCGTATGGGTGCGGCGCAGGATATCCAGGAGCTGTAAGGTGAAAACTGGGTGCGGGCCGTCGTCGAAGGTCAGGGCGATACGCTGCTTGCGGATGTCGCCGCGGATGATCTTGTTGAACTTATAGCCGCGCTCCTGCTCGTATTCGTCTTTGGCGAGTAATGTGAGGTAAGGCCGGTAGCGCTCCGGGAAGTTCGGCGAGTCGTAGAAAGCGTTGGGAAGGACCTGGCGGACCGCCTGTACCTGGACCTTGGCTTTGGCCGGTATCGGGGCGGGCTTGCGCGGCGCGGCGGGCGGCTTGGGCGGCGCGGCCTGGGCGGCAGTGGCCGCGAAGGCGGCCATGCCGCAAAGGAGGGCGGAGACACGGTTATGCATCAGGCGATAATGCCCCCGCCGGGTCGTCCGCCTTCAGGTCGCGCAGGACCAGGCCGGACA
>JANLUQ010000704.1:0-1696 GCA_031363565.1 Armatimonadota bacterium
GTGGGCGAAAGGGGGTTGAAATGGTAACATTGGGGCCTTCCGTGGCCGGAATGCCTAATGGCAGAACGGCCATCCCCCCCACCACTCACCCTTCCCTCCAAGGGGAGGGGCGCGACTTGTCGCGGGGAGAGGATCAGAGAACCCGCCCTCCATACGCGAACATCAGGCCACCGGGCTGTTCGATCTGGATGGAAACCGGCGTTCCGTCCGCGAGATATTCTTTGCGGATGTAGGCGAGGGCGAGGGACTGGCCGCCATGCTTGGGCGAGGCGACGGCGCTGGTGATGCGCCCGATCTCTCGGCCCGGCTCGGGGCCGTCCTCGGGGACATGGACGGTCGCGCCGACCGGCGGCACGGGGGCGTCTTCGGCCAGCAGGACCCGGCGCAGGGCGCGGTTGGTATGGCCGCGCGCGTGGAGGCGGGCGACGATCTCCTGACCGACATAACAGCCTTTGGTGTAGGAAACAGCATCGTCCATGCCGGCTTCGGGGAGAAGGATCGAAGGGGAAAGCTCGTGCCCCCAGGCAGGGATGCCGGCCTCGACGCGCAGGGTCTCGGCGGAGTTACCATCCAAGGGGATCGCGCCTGCCGCTGTCAGCGCCTTCCAGGCGGCCTCGCGCTGGGCGATTGGGAGCCAGAGGTCGAAGCCGGGGGCCAGGGGAAAAGGGAGGGAGCGCTTCTCGCCAGGTAGGTCGGCGAGTTGGGCCGCGCCTTCGCCAAGCACGGAGAAGACCGCCCACTGATCGGAGACGTTCGCCAGTGCCACGTCTTCCATGATGAGGAACTTGTCCAGGGTCTTATGCAGCGTCGCCAGGCAGGCCGCGTCGGTTTCGACGACGAGCGCGTCGGGGAAGGCGTGGATGTGCAGGTCGGCCAGGACATGACCGGTGCTGTCCAGCAGGGCAGCATGACGGCTCGCGCCCGGCGCAAGGCCGAGTACGTCGTTTGAAACCATTCCCTGCAAGAATGCACTGCGGTCGGCCCCGCGCAGTTCCAGCAGGCCACGCGGCAGACGGTCCCGAACGGCTAGGCCGTCAGGCAGATGCAGGACGTCATAACCGGAGGGTGGGTGCATCATGGGATTGCCTCCAATCCGATGGGGCTAGGCCGAGCGGGCGTCGCGGCGATCTTCAATGTCTTTCAAGAATAGGATCTTGACAGCAGCGGCAGTGGCCGCAAGAAGGGCGCCGAGCAGGAAGCCGGACGCGGAAATGGGTGGACGCATGGTCTTTGTGTCTCTTTTCACAACTTCGATTGTACCATTATTCACAATGTCTGTCAACCCAGAAAAGTTCCCGGTTTTTTGGGTACATCGCGAGCACTCTCAGGAGCGCACAATTCCCTATCCAAAATATACCCCGCTACAGGTTCCGATCCCGCCGAGATCAAAGCCGCCGGACTGCGCTATGTCGCCAACAAACAGCCCGGCATAAGCCGCGCGCCTGACGGCGAGCGCTTCCACGATGTCGCGCCGGACGGTCATGTCGTCGCGGACAACACGCCCGCCATCTGCCGCAAGTGCTATGTCCACCCCGGCGTGCTGGACATGTATATAGACGGGATCCTGCTCCACGCCCTAGAGCAGCGGGCCGAGCAGGAGTTAGTGGACTCGCTTCATTCCCTGCGCCCCGAAGAAGCCGCCATCATGGCCCTGCTGAGTCGGCGGCTGGAGGAAAAGGCGAAGTGAGGCAAGCCC
>JANLUQ010000726.1:0-2019 GCA_031363565.1 Armatimonadota bacterium
ATACCGAGAGGGCGGCCAGACCGAAATCGGCGGGGACCTCGGCATCACGGCTGCGGGCCTTTACACCGTCAGCGTGAAGACCTTCGAGCCGGTCGCACCGCGGGTCAGTGGCAAGTATTTCATCTACCAGCTGCAACGGCCAGCATTTGGCGCGGCCCAAGTTCTACGCCTTGCCGATAAACTCGGCGTGGTCTGTTACAACGCGGGCGCGCTCCTCGACCTCCCGGCAGACAACAGCATCCTCGCCTTCGGCTCCCCGAACGACCCCGACAAGACGCCCAGCATGGTCTACCAGGGACTGCGCGGGAGCCTGGAGTGGTTCCCCGACCTGAGCGCGAAGTTCGGCCCCGCCCCGGAGAAGCAAGTCGCCGAGCGGGCGGCGAGCAGGTTTCTGCAAGACACTCTGGCCCAAGTCGGCCTCATCGCCCTCCTCGACCAGCTCCGCTCCGGCCCCATCCTCACCACGGCGCGGGAGGCGGCACTGAGCGTGCCCGCCGCCCAGCCCAATGCCCGCCGCGCCGCACAGCCCCGCAGCGCACAGCCGGGTGGCACGACCGGTTCGGGCGGGGACGACGTGATCCGCACGGTCCCCTTCGTCCGCACTCTCGACGGGCTGATGGAGGAAGGACCCTTGTCCCGCCTCTCCGTGGACATCGCCGTCTTGGGGGACGGCTCGGTCCGGCCAATCGGCCTCTTCGACACACTGCGGCCGATCCTGAAGACGCAGATACCGGTCGTGCTCAGGAGCCAAGACCAGGTCCAGCAGGACTTCCAGCGGGAGTTCAGCGTGCTGATCGCTCTGCTCCGCAAGCAGAACCCGAACTACGAGGTCACGGTGGACAGCCCGCACCTTGTCTACTACGAGCAGGGCAAGGCTTATGTCCAGCCCGCCTACCGTTTCGATGTGCATCTGGGCAATCCCTTGGGCGGGTCCGTGGCGCTGGCCTACTACATCGCCGCGTCCCAGCGCACCCCGGAACCCATCCTCAACGAAGCGGCCCGGTCGCTCACCCCGAAAGACCTTCTGCCGCCGGATAACGCGGAGGCGCCTTCGAGCCTCACCGCACGCGCCCTGGGCTTGCCTGGGCTGGGTGGCGGGCCGGTGGCTGCCCCGCGCATTGCCGCTCCGGACGGCGACCCGCTTGGGTACGGCATGTATGTGGTGCGTAATGACCATCCCTGCTGGGTCAGCGACGCCTGGGGCTTCCACCTCAACCTGGACTTCGGCAACTTCATGCGCCGGTTCTGGAACGCGGGCACGCCGCCCACTCAGCTCAACCAGTATTTCTACGACCACCCCTGGATGTGGGAGGACGATCCGGCTGACGGCGTCCCGGACGACAGCCGCTTCTTCGTCGGCACCAATCCCTTCGACCTGATCGAAGGCCACGGGGCGCCATGGGAGATCACGACGCTGAGTAACTACGGCGACATCATTGACCTCAATGGGATCGCGGGCTACGGCGGCTACAACGGGCTGGGCGGTCAGACGGCGTATGTCGCCTGGCACTCGTGCTTCGTCATCCCGGCACCGGGGGACCCGCACTTCGGGGCATACCCGGCCAGCGCCAGTCCGTTTGATGTCTGGTTCACGATCTTCCAGGGGATGCGCGGCACCTACGGCTCGCACACCTCCATGTTCATCTGCGATGGGGTTGGCCCAGCCTACGGCTTCAGCGCAGGCCTAGGCGTCCCCAACCTAACGGCCTGGTTCCATGCCGAGGCCAACAATGTCATCGGGCATGGTGCAGGCGACGAGGACTACGCGGGCGCCGTCCTCATCAGTGGCCACGAGGGCGACCGTATTTACGACACATCGCCGCTGCTGCCGCCCGGCTCACTGACGATCTGGTGGCAGCATCCCTAACCGGCCATGCTAATGGCCCATACCCAGGCGGCACCCCAAACGGGGTGCCGCCTTTTTTCAGGTCAAGACAGTGACGGAGCGCCGCGCACGACCCCAAGTACCCGCCCGCGCACGCGGAACCGCGCGAGGTCGGCGACGGGGAGGGGCGCGAA
>JANLUQ010000003.1:0-21089 GCA_031363565.1 Armatimonadota bacterium
TGCCGCTGACCGTCCAGGGGACGGGGACAAGTCGCTCGTCCTGCCCATCCCATCCCCCGACCCCTGGACGGTCGGCGCAGCCTCTCAGACGGGTACTTCAGTGCCCGGCAAAGGAAGATTCTTAATGACCACCAAACGCCCCATCACCGCCGACGACCTTCTGGCCTTGCAGGGCGTCGGTGACCCGCAGATCTCGCCCGATGGGGCGCGCGTCGCCTTTGTCCGCACGGCGACGGATACGGAGAAGAACACCTACCGGGGCGAGATCTGGACCTCCCCCGCCAACGGCAGCCGACCGGCCCGCAAGTTCACCGGTGGAAAATGGAACGACGGTGAAGCCCGCTGGTCGCCGGATGGGGCGCAGATGGCGTTCGTCTCGGACCGGCAGGACGAGCAGGCGCAGGTGTTCCTGATCCCCGCCGACGGCGGCGAGGCATCGGCATTGACGCATCTCGAAGCAGGCGGGGTACAAGGCCTGCGCTGGTCGCCGGACGGAACGCAGATCGCCTTCCTGTACCGGGCCACGCCCGAGGCATACACGAAGAAGGCCGTCGAGGAACGGAAGTCCAAAGGGCTTTCGTCGCCGCCGCGCGTCCACCTGCGCCTGGGCTACCGGGATGATGGATTTGGTTACTTCGACGGCTCGTACTGGCAGGTGTATGTCGCCGACGCCCGGACGGGCGCGGCGCGGGCGCTGACGAGCGGCGAGTTCTCCTGCGGCGATATTTGCTGGTCGCCGGACGGCTTGACGCTGGCCTTCCTGTCTGACCGTAGGCCCGACGGCGATGCCAGCGGCACGGCGGAGACGCAGATCTGGACAGTGTCTGCTGAGGGCGGCGACATCGCCGCCTTGCCCGCCCCGTCCGGCGACAAGGGTGGACTGGCCTGGTCCCCGGATGGTCGTTCGCTCGCCTATATCGGCAACCCGGACCCGCAAGATCAGTGGGGAACCAATAACGACCGCGTCTTCGTCCAACCCGCCGGGGGGAACGAGACAGCGCGCGACCTGACGGGACATACGGATAAAGCGGTCGGCGAGCTGACCATCGCGGACGTGGGCGGCGGGGGCGGCGAGAGCTTGGTCTGGAGTGCAGACAGCCTGCGCCTGTTCTTCCCGGTCAGCGAGAACGGCGACACACGGGTCTACAGCGTGCCCGTGGACGGCGGCGAGCTGACGGCGCTGACGCCCGAAGGGCATGTGGTGGGCGGCTTCAGCATGGCAGGCGATACGATTGCCTATACACTCGGCTCCTCGACCGTGCCTGCCGAGGTGTACGTCGGCGACCGGCAAGTCTCCGATTTGAACCGGGCCTGGTCCGATGAGATCGCGCTTCAGGCCCCCATCTCCTTTGCACTTGACGCCGGGGACGGCGGGATTGTCCCCGGCTGGTTCCTCCTGCCGCCGGACTTCGCGGCGGACGGCACCGCGCCCCTGGTGCTGTATATCCATGGCGGGCCGCATTTGCAGTACGGCAACAGCCTGTTCCACGAGCTGCAATGGCTGGCCGCGCAGGGTTATGTCGTCGCCTATGCCAATCCGCGCGGGTCGAAGGGCTACGGCGAGGCACACACCAAAGCCATCAAGGGCCACTGGGGCGACCCCGCCCTGGCGGATGTGGAGCGTGTCGTCGATGAGGCCATCGCGCGGGGCTACGCCGACCCCAAGAAGACCGCCATCATGGGCGGCTCTTACGGCGGCTATCTCACCGCCTGGGCGATCGGCCATACGGACCGCTTCGCCTGCGCTATCGCCGACCGGCTTGTCAACAACATCCACTCGATGGCGGGGACATGTGATTTCCCCTGGGCGCACGGCACCTACTACGGCGGCAATGCCTGGGACGACCCCGCCGACCTGTGGCATAACTCGCCACTGGCCTACGCAGGCAAGATCAACACGCCGCTTCTCCTTATCCACTCCGACGGCGACCTGCGCTGCCCCGTCTCCCAGGCCGAGGAATTGTTCGCCGCCTTGCGGCTTCAGCGCAAGCTCGTCGAGTTCGTGCGCTACCCTGCCGAAACGTCCCATGGATTATCGCGAAACGGGCCGCCCGACCTGCGGCTGGACCGGCTGCACCGAAACCTGACATGGTTGGACAAGTATCTCAAAGAGGAGACTAAGCGATGATCGTCGTCATGCAGGCGGGCGCCGCCGAGGCGCAGGTTCACGAAGTCGAGGGCGCACTTCGGGAATGGGGGTACGAGATACATCCGATCTATGGCACCGAGCGCACCGTCATCGCCGCCGTCGGCACGCCGACGCAGGACGAGGCCCATGTCGCCGACCAGGTGGAGGCGCTGCCCGCCGTCGAGCGAGCCGTCTTGATCCTAAAGCCGTATCGGTTTGCCTCCCGCGAATACAAGCCCGAGAAGAGCGTGGTGAAGGTCGGCGATGTGACTATTGGTGGAGACGGCTTCGTGATGATGGCCGGCCCCTGCACGGTCGAGTCCGAGGAACAGCTTATGGAGACGGCCCGCGCCGTCAAGGCCGCCGGCGCGACCGTGCTGCGCGGCGGGGCATACAAGCCGAGCACGTCGCCCTATTCGTTTCAGGGCATGGGCGAGGACGGACTAAAGCTGCTGGCCCAAGCGCGTGAAGAGACGGGCCTGCCGGTCATCACCGAAGTCATGCACATCGGCAACATTGATCTGGTCTGCAAGTACGCCGATATTTTGCAGATCGGGACGCGCAACATGCAGAACTATGACCTGCTCATTGAGATCGGCAAGCTCAAAAAGCCGGTCATGCTCAAGCGCGGCATGTCGGCGAAGATCGAGGAATGGCTCCAGGCCGCCGAGTACATCATCAAGGGCGGCAACGAGGCCGTGATGCTCTGCGAGCGCGGCGTTCGCACCTTCGAGACCTACACCCGCAACACCCTGGACTTGTCGGCTGTGCTGGCCGTGCGCGAGCTGTCCCACCTGCCCATCGTTGTGGACCCCTCCCAGGGGACGGGCCGTTCCTCGATGGTCCCCGCCATGTGCCGGGCGGCGCTGGCCATTGGCGCAGACGGCCTGCTGGTGGAGGTCCACCCGAACCCGGAAAAGGCGCTCAAAGACGGTGCCCAGTCTATCACCATCCCCGCCTTCCAGGCGATGATGAAGGAACTGGCGGCGGTCGGAGCGGCGGTGGGGCGGAGGTTGTGACACGAGAGACGCTATGCCTCCTCGCCCGGCGTCATTTGAATTAGGCAAGCCTTGGCGGGTTCGTGGATTGGGCCGTTTTCATGCTTGAGGAGGGCTATGATACGGAACACCTGCGTATGCTGGCAAGTCTCGGCCCTGCCCCATCACCGGCGGATGTTGACTACTATTTCGGCCAGACGGTTCAAGAACTGAACTGGGTCGTTCCGCCAACCCCAATACTCTTGCGCCTCTATGCCAAAGACATCGCGCAGAGCATCTTAGAAGGCACAGTGCAGCCGGAAAACGGTTGCCATGAGATTTATGGCATCTACCGTGACTTGGACCATCCTGCCGATATGAAGTCATGGCTTTACCTTGATGACAACTTAGAGCCGGGGACTTATGAAGAATTAGAGGGTGAGAACTGGGATGTGGCTATCCGGCAAGAAGCCTGGAGATTTTTGCAGACAATGGGGATATAAAGAGCCGCCGCTCATGCTAAACGTGAGCGGCGTTTTTCTGTCATGTCATAGTCCTATGGCTGTCTGCAATTCCGCTGCGACCTCGGCCAACCGCCCCGCCGGGAGTTCGCCAAGTCTTTGCGTGAGGCGTGCTTTGCCGCGTACTTGCACCTGAAAACAGAGCGCGACAGAATCACGCGGCAGACCGCCCTCGCCGGCTTTCAGGAGCAGTGTCGCCGGCAGGGACAGCCGGCGCAGGTTGGTCGTCAACGGGACAACGATGGTCGTGGCGAAGACTTGCCCTAGGCTGTCATCTTGCAGGATGATGGCGGGCCGAACACCGGCCTGCTCAGGCCCCGTGGCAGGCCCAAAGTCTACCATCCAGATCTCACCGCGCTTCATGCGCGATCCTCATAAGCCAATAGCTCCGCGTGTTCAGCGACGGTCGCCTCCGACAGCGCAATGTCTTCTTCGGCGAACTCCGCGTAGGCAGCCTTCAGCGCATCAATGTCATAAACAGGCTTGGGCCGCGCGGCACGCACAGCACGCGCGAACAGCCGTGCAGCGTATTCGCTTGCTTGCCGGCCTTCTTTCGCGGAGAGGCGCTGCAAGTCAGCTTCTGTAACATCATCTATCGTAATGGTCAAAGTCGTCATGGGGTGAGTATACCACTATTCCGGCACACGCCTGCTACCGTGGCAGCCTCACGAACACCTGGCCTCAGCCGACGGAGGTCATCGCAAGGCCCGTCTCAGACGGCTCCAGGCAGACTTCGATAGGCGGCATTCTTATGAGCTTGGCCTCCTGCCGGTAAAGGCGGAAGTCCTGAATAGCGTAGAACTCGAAGTGCAGTTCGTCAGTGTTGGTCGTCAGACGGCATTCCACCTCGCCCTTGGCGCTGCCGATAAGCGGCGCGGCCCGGCACAAGAACTTCACGACCTTGCGGCCTGCGTCGCGCCCACTGTAGACAAAGTCCAGGTGGTGTGTGCCGACACTCACCTCAAGGTCTCCCAGCAATTCTTTGGCCGCCCCTTCTATCTGTTGGACAGCTTCCATCCTCAAACCAGGGAGCGTCAAGTAGGCGCTGTATTCGGCGATCTCGATGTTCATGGTTCATCCTCTTCAGGAAAGATGAGACAGACAGCGCCAAGCCGCAGGGCATTTCGGCTGATGCAAGCGACGACTTCGGAGTGCGGTCTGCCCGCAGTGAACTCAAAGTAGGCGATTTTGTCTTCTTGCTTTGCGGCCTGCAGGGTCGCACGGATTTGTGCCTTGCGTGCCATGGTCAGGAAGTTATTCGGCCTTGTGACTGCGCTCTGCGAAGATGTTGTCTGGGCGATGAACTCTTCACTGATGGCATCAAACTCGCGGTTGTCGAATCCCGGCACCGTTTGGCTCGGCAGGCCGCCCAGACGTACTGCCAACGCCTGTGCCGCCGGGTCTACATCCCCTGTTGACTGCTGTCTCGTCCGTGAACCCTATTATACCTTGACGTAAGCTGTTACGAAAACCGCTCCTCGGTCCAGGGGTCGGCATGGTTGTGATAGCCGCGCACCTCCCAGAAGCCGCGCTTGTCCGCCGTCATGAACTCGATGCGGTTGAGGAACTTGGCACCCTTCCAGGCGTAGAGGTGGGGCGTGATGATGCGGGTCGGGGCACCGTGCTCACGCGGGATAGGCTCGCCGTCGAGGGCATAGGCGATGATGACGTCCGGGTGCATCAACTCGGAGAGGGCGTTGTTGGTGGTGTAACCGTCCTTGCCGTACTGCATGACATAGGCGGCGTCGGAATGCGGCTCGACCAGATCGGCCAGGCTCTCGAAGGGGATGCCGGTCCAGTGCAGGTCATAACGGCTCCAGTGGGTGACGCAGTGGAAGTCCGCCGTCAGGTTGAGGCTGGGAAGCTGCTCGAGGTCATCCAGGCTGAGGGAGACGGGGTGATTGACGGCCCCGTCTATCGTCAGGCGGAACTTGTCGGGCAGGAACATCGGCTGGATGCCGAGGTCGAGGACCGGGAACTTGCTGGTCAAAGACTGACCGGGCGGCAGGCGCTGGGAGCGCGGGGCGGCAAGGCGCGTTCCCGTTTCGCCGCGCGCCTGGGCGCGCTCGACGGCCTTCTGCTTGACGCGCAAATACTTCTCGCTGTACTCAGTGGCGTCGTTCGTATCGCTGGGCATGGTCTGTCTCGGCTTTCTAAACCGTTATTGTTCTGAACCGTTATTGGGGAATCCGGGTGGGACGTGGGCCGGGGCTGCCCGGCGTCTGGCGGGGCAGCACATCGGGCCGGGAAAAGCCGTGAGAACCCCGGCGCGGGAACACCGGCCCTTTGTCTTTGGGCGCGCGGAGGGGCCGGGTCTCGGCGGACCCGCCCCAGCCCCCGTGGCTGTGCTTTGTCATTGGCATGGTCTGATCTTGGTTACCTCCGGGCGGGCGGCGCGGGCCGCTTCTTCTTGCTGAAATCTTCGTGCGGCAGGGCGGAAAGCAGGCGGGCCGCATCGGCGGCAGGGACTTTGCGACCATCCGGGTGGGTGATATAGAAGGCGTCACGGGCGCGGCTGCCCCAGACGGAGAGGCGGGCGGCGTGGATGTTCCAGCCCAGCGCGGAGATCGCGCGGGCCAGGCGGTACACGACCCCAGTCTCGTCCGGGGCGCTGACTTCGAGCAGGCTGAAGCGCTCCGAGGCATTCTCGTCCACTGTGGCGGTGTAGATCGTCTGCTCCTTCAGCGGCTTCTTGTGCGACTGGAGCAGCTCGCCGATGCCGACCTCGCCGAGCAGGACGCGGCGCAGGCTGTCCTGGAGTTCGGCCCGCTTGCCGACCGAGAGCGGCTTGCCTCGATAGTCCACCCAGAGCGTGTCAATGGCGATGCGGACGCTGGCCTCGCGGGTGAAGACCTGGGCGGTGTGTAGGTTGACATCGTGGGCGTACAGGACGCCGGTGATCTTCGCCAGTAGGCCAGGCTTGGGATCGTCATAGACGCAAATTGTGACCTCGGTATGGTCGGCCCCGAAGTCGTGCTTGAAGTCCACAGACGGCTCGAACGTCTCGCGCAGGCGACCGATCATGGCGATATGCAAATACATCTCTTCGAGCGGCGTGTTCAGCAAATACTGTGCGGGCAGGTTGCGGGTGTGTTCCAGGACGATGTCGGTGGGCAGGTTGTGCTGGGCCAAGCCCTTGCGGATACGCTCGCGCTGGCGTTTGAGGTCGGGAACAAAGGGGAGGGGTGGCCCACCGTCATCGGCGGTGACGGGTGCGGCCAGCATAGCCTCGGCCCGGGCATACAATTCGGACAGGAAGCGGCCCTGAACATCCGTCCAGACTCCTACGCCGACGGCGGCCGTGTCGGCCTGGGTCAGCAGATAGAGCATGTTCAGCGAGTCCATGTCCGGGACCTGCTTGACGAACTCGCGCGTCGTCTCGTCCAGGGCGAGGTCCCGCAGGCGGCTGGTCTCGGCCATCAGCAGATGGTGGCGGACCAAAAAGACGACCTTGCCCGAGCGCTCGGCATCCCAGCCCAGGCGCTCGCAGATGTGGGCGGCGGCTACGGCCCCTGTCTCGGCGTGCGGGCCGTGGGACCACTGCTTGCCGATGTCGTGGATCAGGCCGGCCAGATAGAGTGTTTCGGGCCGGGCGACTTCGCCCATCAGACGCCGCCCTTCAGGGGAGGGGCCACTGATTTTGAGGTCTTCGAGGTTCCGAACGACATGCAGGGAGTGCGCGCCGACCGTGTATTCATGGGCGGCGTCGTAAGGGATCAGTGCCATCAGCGGGGCGAATTCGGGGATCAGCCAGGCCAGCGCCCCCTCTTCTTCCAGCCGGTCTACGGCATCGGCCACATCGCGCCCTGCCGTCAGGAGACGCGCGAAGACGCGGCCCGCCACGGACAGGTCGGCGGGGACGGGCCGGGCCTGAAGGTATCTCTCGATCTCCTCCTCCAGCTCCTCGGAGACGGCAAGCCCGTAAGCCTGCGCCAGCTCGGCGACGTGCAGAGGCAGGGCCGGATCGCGTCCTGCCGCGACCGGGTCGGCGACCGAAAGGACACGGCGCGTGGAGACCAGGCCTAGGCCCAGCGGCAGCTCGCTGTCCAGGCAGCGCGTAATGACCTTGCGCGCGACATGCCGCGCCGAGGCGGCATGGGTGTAGTAGTCGCGCATGAAGACCTCAACGGCAGCGGCATCCAGCGTATCTACGTAGCCGAGCAGGGCGGCGACCGACTCCTGCTTTTCCGCCGTCAGGCTTTCGCGTGCCTCACCTGAGATGATGTGGAGGGCAGCACGGGTGCAGAGCAGGAAATCGCGAGCGGTCCCGATCCGCGCAACCTCCTCGGAGGTGACGATCCGCGCGTCCACGAGGGCCGGCCAGAGCCGGGACAGACTGGCATGGCAGCGCACTTCCCCCATCCATTCGGCGTTCTGGATATCGCGCAGGCCGCCCGCGCCCTCTTTGATGTTCGGCTCGACGCCATAGACTTGGTCCCCGCCGTGTTTTGCCAGAACGGCCTGCCGCTCGGCCCACTTCTGGAATAGGAAATCCGCTGCCAGGAGTTGGGCGCGGAACTGGGTTCGAAACTCTTTGAAGAGCGCCCGATCGCCGCAGAGGAAGCGGGCATCGAGCAGCGTGGTCTGCGTCTGATGGTCTAATCGCCCCAGATCCCCAAGCAGGCGATAGGCATAGCCGACCTTGAGGCTGGCCCCATAAAGGAAGACGTCCATTACCATCTGGAACATGTCTTTGATGAGGACGTTCAGGTAGGGATCGTCTTCCAAAGCGGGAACAAACGTGACGTCCACATCGGAGAACGGGGCCAGCTCGCGCCGCCCATAGCCCCCCGTCGCGATGATGGCGAGGGCGGGGTCAGTGTCGGCAGGGCCGGCCCGCTCGATCGCCAGCACGAACAGCCGGCGCAGCACGGCGTCCACGAGGGCCGTGTTATGCGCCAGCAAGTCCGTTCCCGTACTCTCCCTCAGTGAGTCCGCGCTGTTGATGCGTCCATGCCAGTCCTTAAGATAGGCGGCGATGGCAGCAGGCGAGTCAAGGCGGGCAAGCTCGGGGGCGAAGAGAGGACAGGTCTGCTCGGAAGACAGTGATTCGGAAGACATGGACTTGCTGCTCGATTTCGCGCTATTTAGTCGGGCGCTACTCGATGGGTGGGATCGCCTGAAGGTGCAGGCCGCCCTCGGCGATCTCGAAGGGATGCGTGGAGGACGAGTGGCCGGAGCCACGGTTCTTCAGGATCTCCAGGAGGCGGACGCGCCGCCCATCACGCGCATCACCCAGCCGGCGATATTCGAGCTGGATCAGGGTGTCGGCGAGATACTCCTCGGGCGTCACGCGGAACGGCGCTTCGCGTGCCTCGGTCTCGCGGGTCATCAGCACGCTGATTCCTTCCAGACGCAGGGCGTTGACGATACGCTCGAAGCGGACGCGCGCCGTTTCGGCGCTGTCTGGGTAGCTCTCGAACTTGGTCAGGCTATCCACCACGACACGCCCGAAGCCGTAGTCGCGAATCATCTGCCCATACTGATTAGAGGCAAGCTCGCGCAGAAAAGCATCTGGCGAAGTAAAGACGATCAGCAGCTTGCGTTCCTGCTCCAAAGCCTCGAAGTCCCAGCCCAGCGCGCGGGCATCCCGGTACAAACGGCGCGGGTGCTCCTCGAACGTCACCAGGAGACCGGGGATGTCTTGCTGGCGGATCCCGGCGTGAAGGAACTGCATGCCGAGGATCGTTTTGCCCGTGCCCGGCGCCCCCTGCACCAGCAAAGAGTTGCCTTCCGGCAGGCCACCTCGCATCAGGCAGTCTAGCTGCGGAATGCCCATGGGTTCCCGGCGGAAAGCATCCGCGCCGCCCAAAGTCCCACTGGCGTCGTCAGCGCGCTCAGGCATGGGACGCTTCCCGCCTCGCCTGATGAAAAATAGTCATTCCCTGACAGACCTCTTTCACCAGAATGCCGGCCCCGCACAGGCTTTCGGCGACCACGCGCACGTCGTCCTCAGCACGACCGATCTTCACGGCCAGCCCGCCGGCATGATCACGCACATAGCGGTTCGTCTCGAAGAACGCGCGCAGGCACCGCGCTAGGGCGTGGCTCTCCACACTCGACAGGGCGGCGGGGACCAGCGACTCGGCGTCGGAGACCGGCATCTCGGCGGGGGTGGGCCGGGCCAACGTAGGAGAGGCCAATGCAGGAGAGGCCAATGCAGGAGAGGCCGATGGGGCCGCCGGTTCCCGGATGGAGATCGAGCGCAAGGCCTGACGCAGCGATGCGCCGCCATCCATCGCCTTGTGGATCGCGAGCACATGCCGCACGGCTTCGAGGCCGTAGGTGCGCCGCGCCCCTTGTCCCTGGGCCGTCACATAGCTCTGCCGGGTCCAATAACCTAGTTGGCGCACCGAGATGCCGCACAGGGCGGCCGTCTGTGCGATGTTCAGTGTGAGGTCCGGCAGCACCTCCCAGAGAAGTGCATCAGAGCTTGGAGTCTCATTCATAGAAGTGTGTGCCTTGCTGAGTCCTCCGACGCCTCGAACGTCGGGCGGGCAGAGGGACTAGCTGTGCTGTTCGGCAGCCCGGCCAGGCGCGCGGCGACATCCGGGCGAAGGGAGGGAAATGCGGACAGCATACGCCGCCAGAGCGGGGCGCCATCGGGAAGGATAGGCAGCGGCGGGACCGCGAAAAGCATCGCCGTTGCCGGGTTCCCCGCCCAGGCCATGTCTTCCCCCTGCCCCGCTTCGATCTTGACGAGGGCGGTTTTCAGGGCACCCGGCACCTCGGTCAAATGTGCGGCGTGGTGGTCCGATGCCGTGACGATTCGCGCATCCCAAGCCAGTCGGGCCAGCCCGGCGGCAGGATAAGCGAACGCTACCAGAACCGCGTTACCCAGCCCTTCCAGGCCGCACCGGCGCAGGCCCAAGCCCAGTTGCAGCGGCAGGCCTGCCAGAGTGGAAGTGACCGTCCAGGCCGGCATGACGCCGGTCGCCAGACGCGCGACCATCAGCGCCATGACCGCCTGCACCTCATCCTTATCCAGATGCCGGGTCAGGCCGTTGGTCACGACGATGACCGGGTCGCCCTCGCGCCGCTCGATAGCGTAGGCATTCGCCTCCGGGCGCTTGGAGTAGTAGAGGATCGGTGTTTCCATGCCCACCCGCTCGGACAAAACCTGGATCATCTCGTACAGCTTGGGGGCATGGACGTTCTCCAGCAGATTTGCGTCCCACACATCCAGTGGGAACTTCTCCGCTGCCCAGGAGCCGAAGACGGCATAACCGATGCCGAACAGCAGACCCGAAATCAGGCCCCCAAGGGCATGATGAGAGAAAGAGCCGAGCGCCGCGCCCAAGGCGGCCCAGAAGAGGCAGCAAGCGCAGATGACGAGTGGGAGGCGCAAACGTGACAAAACCACTAGTCTCCTGTGTCCTAAGAATGCTTCTTTTATACCCTTTTCGCCGCCGAAAGTCACGGGGTAGGTATGGACGAGGTTAGAGTGTGTCTAAAATCTGCGAACCGGCGGTTAAAACCGTAGCAACAAGGGCACGAAACCTGCCTCTGCAGGTTAATACAGACTGATGCAGATTAATATAGGCTTCGGAGTCTGCGAAGGCGGACTTTGTGCTTTCGTTGCCGCGACTTCAGCCGCCCGCTCCTCGTTAGAACATCACTCGATGCTTGCGCGCCGCTACCGAGAGCAGCAGGCCCACGGCGGTCAGGTTCACCAGCAGGCTGCTCAACCCATAGGAGAAGAACGGCAGCGGAACGCCCACCACCGGCATGATGCCCACCGTCATGCCGATATTGACCACGACGTGAAAGGTCAGCATGGACAGGACGCCCGCCGCCAGCAGTCGGCCCAGGCCGTCGTCGCAGTCCGCCATCACGGCCACGCCCCGCTCCAGGAGGAGCAGGTACAGGGCCAGCAGGCCGAGGCAGACGACGAAGCCGCCCTCCTCACCAACGATGGTGAAGATGAAGTCGGTGTGCTGCTCCGGAATGAATTTGCCGCTCGCCTGTGTCCCCTTCCCATACCCCTCGCCGCTGATGCCGCCCGCTCCAATCGCGATCTCGCTCTCGCGCAGGTGGTAGCCCGTGTCGCGCGGGTCGGCGTCCGGGTTTAGGAACACTTGCAGTCGGTTCTTCTGATAGTCCTTTAGCACATGGCCGGGGTTGAAATGCCACAGTCCGGCGAACAGGAGGATGCCCGCCAGGAGCAGCAGCGAGAGGTGCTTGAGGCTGGCGCCCGCGATGACCATCATCCCGAACCAGATCGCCAGCAGGACCAGGGCCGTGCCTAGGTCGGGCTGGGCGGCAATCAGCAGCATGGGGACCCCAATGTGGACGAGCGACTTGATGACGGTCGGCCACTCCCCCACCGTCTCGCTGTTGCGGGCGAGGAACAGGGCCAAAGTCCCGATCAGGATGACCTTGGCGAACTCGGAGGGCTGGATCTGGATCGGCCCCAGCGGTATCCACCGGGCGGCCCCATGCGAGGCATGGCCGAGGAAGCGCACGACCAGCAGCAGGAAAAGGTTCAGAGGGTACAGGTAACGAGCATAACGCTTCAGCAGGACCTCGTAGTCCGACCGCGCCAGGGCGACGGCCGCCGCACCGCCCAGGAGCACCCCGATCATCTGCTTGTGGACCAGGTCGAGCGGATGCAGATCCAGATGCCGCGCGCTCTTGATGGCGAGGATGCCGCCGAGGCAGATCAGCAGTGCGCTCCCCAGAATGGCCCAGTCTAACTGCCGCAGCCCCTGTCTCTGAACGATCATAGCTTTTCATGATACCAGACATGGCACTGTTTTCCGCCCGCCACGCTTCAAGCGCGAACTGCAAGGCGGTGATTCGCGTTGTAAAGGGTGAAGAACGCCCCATGAAACAGATTTCCTGCGCTTCCAGTGAGGCAGCGCCACTCCCCCTTAACCTAGAACCCGCCCGGCTGCGGACGGTGCTGGCGACATTGGCGATTTCGGTGCTGACGGTGCTTCTACTGCGGGACCAGCCCTGGTCGGACGGGCGAACCGCGCTGGCCCTGAACTGCGTCAGCATCGCCCTGTTTCTGGCGCACATCGCCTATTACCGCGACGCCGTGCTGGCGCGTCTGCTGCTGTTTGGGCTGGGGCTTGGCGTGGTGGAGCTGGCGGCGGACGCCCTGTGCATCCGCTACACGCGGACTTTGGACTATTCGGTCGCCCATAGCCCGCTGCTGGGCCTGTCTCCGTTCTGGATGCCGACGGCCTGGATGGTGGTCGCCGCCCAGATCGGCTATCTGGGGCGCCGCCTGATGGCCCGGCAGGGGACGGCGGTGGGCATGGTCTTGACCGCCTTGATTGGGGCGGTAAACATCCCCTTCTATGAGGAGATGGCCTACCACGCCCATTGGTGGCGCTATGTAAACTGCCGGATGCTGGGACACACGCCAGTCTACATCATCGTGGCTGAGATGCTCATCGGCCTCTCACTCGGCCCGCTGGCGGCCTGGGCGATGCGAGCCGGCGCCACCTGGCGCGATGCGGCGGCGGCGGGCGTGATCGGGGGTTTGGGCACGATCGTCGGCGGCCTGATCGGGTATGGGCTGGTGGAGCGGGTGCTGTAGAAGGAGCACGGGATGGGCCGATGAGGCGTCCCTCATACTGCCGGGTCGCGTTCGTCGAAGGTGATCTGCTGGCGACTGTAGTCGAAGGTCATCCTGAATCGCTGAAACACCCCTGCTCCCACCAGACCCGCCGCGTAGGGGTTGCTTAATGCGCCGCTCCGATGCAAAGACAGCGCGATGGGCAGATCTTCGACCTCGACGCTTTCCAAGCGCAGGCCGCTGGCCTGCGCTATCAGGAATGAGACGGCCCCGCCGCCCGCGCCTTCCCCCGTGTTCATCTCCGTCGCCCCATATCGGGCGACCAGTCCGTGTCTCTCCACGAACGGCGTGTTCAGGATTAATGCCCCCGTGTTGCCCGTATCCAGGTCGAACTTGCCTGGCACACCGTCGAGTGCGCCCTCTACTTCGGGGATGTTGCCGTGAAAACAAAAGGGAACGACCGTCCCACCTGCCTTGTGGGCGAAGCACTCGGGCCGCGTAAGTGTGAGCTGCCGGCGCTGATAGTCTACTTGCACTACGAACCGTCTGAACACCTCGTAGCCGAGCAGCCCGCCGAACTCGGCAATGCCCAGCGCCTCTTTCAGCGTGGGAAAAGGGTAGACCCAGACCACTTGGTCCAGCAGATGGATGCCGCCGAACTCGAGCGAGGACACCGCCGCCGCCTGCATGTCTACGGATCCTTCCCCGCCGCCAAAGCCCCAAAATTCCCCCTGCGGTTGCAGTCCCAGTTCCTGGGCAGCCTCGTGCGTGACCAGGTTCACCCCGCCCGTGTCCAGGATGAACGGCAGTGTGCCCTTGCCATCCACAGAAACGTCTACGAGGATGAGGTTCCCAGCCTGTCGGAAGGGAATCTCGACCGAATTCCGGCCACCCGCGACCCAGAAGTCCGGCGCGGGCGGCGGGGGCATCCGCAGGTGTACCTCCGAGCCGGGTGGGTTCAGCTCAGCCCATTGGACCTCGCACTCCTGATCGTATTTCGTATGCCCGTTGCCGGTGCGGATGTGGAAGGGCATCCGCACCCCGCCGACGGCGCGGTAGTCCGAGAAGCATCGGGTGACCGTCTCGAACGCCCCCACTTCGACGGTGCGCGCCATCAAAGCAGTGGCTCTGTTGATCCAGAGGTCGAAGGGCCTGCCACCGTCGGGGGTCAGGCGCACGATATGGCACGGTTCGGCGCCGTCCGGAGACCGGCCAACGTATTCCAGCTTCGCCCCCCGGCGTTCGGGATACCACCATGCCAGGCAGGTGCGATAGGCGGAGTTCGCGGCAGCCTCTCCCGCATCCCCGTTCTCCTCACGCCGTGGATACCCTGCGGAGTCCTGGGACCATGGAAGCACCCCATCGAAGCCCTCGCCGCCCGCAGTGATACCGAGGCGGTGAGACTGGGCATAGAACCCCGTCAGGGTGTCCTGCCACTGCTCCAGGGTGCCGTTCAGGCCGCCCTGATGGATGGAGGACCGCAGGTGGAGGGCGCGGACACAGTCCCAGGCGCTGCCGCCCGTCGCTCGCTTGGCATTGCGGAGTATGCGCTGGGCCATCTTGGAAGAGGTTTTGTCAGTAGCCATGGTGGTTAAGGCGGGGTTGTACTGCCGGTGATGGAGCGCAGGTTAGAAAGAACACTGGGGATGTTCATCGCGGTCCAGAACGCGGCGCCATTAGTCCAGGTGGGCGCGGCAGACACGGCGGCGGCCCTCTTTGTAGAGCCGCTTGGCTTCTTCCTTCCGCTGCTGCGCCATGTCTCGCACATGCCAGCCAGGGTGATGGTGGCGAAGTGGCCGTGGAAGCCATAGTGTTTGGACCGCTCGCGGGTGGCGGCGTACTCCTGGGCGGCCTGGCGCCCGCAGCGGCAGATGCGGAAGCTGCTCATATCCCGCGCACCGCAGCCGGGGCAGTGCCAGTGGTAGTGCAGCCCGGTGACCGTGCCGTTCCCCGCCTCAGCGCGGGGATGGGCGCGGCGAAACCAGGACGAGGAGACCTCACGGAGCTGTTTGCCGACGATTTGGAACTTCATGCTGACGACGCACGTGAGCGGCAAGACCATGATCATGGGAACATAAGAATCAACGCACGAGACAGTGACACAGCAAAAAAGATTTCTCGTCTTCACCCCAATAAAGCCTCGGAAAGATGAGGCGCTATTGTAAAGTTTTCCCCCTCTCCTCTTCATAAACGAGAGGGCCGTCCGGGCTTTTCAGTAACGGGGTACAATGGAGACATGGAAGATGTCGTTCTAGATTTACTGATTATCGGGGCCGGCCCCGCCGGTCTGGCCGCCTCGTGTGCGGCCCAGGAAGTAGGCCTGTCCCATGTCGTGGTGGAGCGGAATGGTCCAGTCCAATCCCTGGTGGAGCACCCGCAGCAGATTCAATACTTTTCCCCGTCCGATGAACTCGCCATCGGCGGGGTGCCGTTCTTTATCGCCGGAGGCCATAAGCCGACGCGGGAAGACGCCCTTGCCTACTACCGGGCGGTCGCAGCCTCGCGGAACCTGCCTCTGGCGACCTGGGAGGAAGTGGTGGATATCCGGCCCGTCGGCCCCGCCCCGCCCGAAGGCCATTTTGTGGTGCGCTCGGTGCGCCGACGGGCGGGGGAAGGGGAGGTCATCGAGCGCCGGGCACGGTTCCTGCTGGTCTGCACCGGCACATTTCCCAACCCGCGTCCGCTCGATGTGCCGGGGGGCGATCTAGCCAAGGTTCTCACACGGCTGGAAGACCCGACGCCCTTCTTCGGGCGCGATGTGCTGGTGGTTGGCGGCGGCAATTCATCGGCGACAGGAGCGATGACGCTGGCCGAGGCGGGGGCGCGCGTCACGGTCGCCATGCGCCGCGCTCCCACCGACTTCCAGAGCCACCTGCGCCCGTTCATCGTGCGTGACCTGAAGATCATGGCGGACGAGAAGCGCCTGACGCTGGTAACGGATGTCCGCGTCGCCTGCATCGCGCCAAACAGCGTGGAACTGGCACATATCGCCTATGACGAGGCTGCGCCCGGCGCTGAGACACGCCGCTCGACGCTGCCCAACGACTTCGTCTTCGCCTTGATCGGCCACACGGCGGACCGGACGCTGTTCGCCCACCTGGGCGTGCCATTGGCCCCGGACGGCCTGCCCGTCTATGACGCGGAGACTTCCGAGGCCGACGTTCCCGGCCTGTATATCGCCGGGTCGCTGTCCCGCGCCAACATCATCCTCGAATCCCGCCGCCGGGTGGTCGAGATCGTCGCCCACATCGCGGACCGGATGGCGAACGAGTAGAACCCAGAGAGGAAAGAGGGCGCGACTCATCGCGCCCTCATGTCCCTTATGACCATTTCACCGGCGTCAATTGCCCGCCCGCCTTGGCCGATTCCCAGGCCGCCTCGGTCAGCTCGATCGTCCTCAACCCGTTGATCGGCTTGGCAGCGATCTCTTCGGTCCCCTGGATGGCATGAACAAAGTTCGTGTCCACATCCGAACCTTCGGGCATTTGCGACTGATCGGGGGAGAAGGTCTTGCCGTCCGTTCCCTGCACGTGGAATGTGCCGTCGTTGCGGACATAGAACGAGCCGTTGTCGCACCAGATCGTGATGTCTTCATACCAACCCGCCGCGTCACCGACGACCGAGATGTTCCCCTGCGCGCCGCTGGTGAACCGGATCGAGAGGGCGCTGTTGATGTCCACCGGCGTGCCCCGGTTGTCCATGAACGCGGACACCTTCTCGGGGGCAAGCCCCGTCGTCCACAGCACGATGTCCAAGAGGTGCGAGCCGCTGTCGTTGATCTGGCCGCCGCCGGACAGAGCGGGGTCCTGCCGCCACGACCCGACCGTCCCCTTTGCCCACCCCTGCTGCTGCAAGGCATTGATGAACTGGACCTTGCCGAACTCACCCGACTCGATCTTCTCCTTGATGTACCGGAAGTGCGGCAGGCCGTGGCGCTGGTAGGCCAGCCCGACGACCTTCCCGGTCTCCTCGATCTTCTTGAGCAGCGCGTGGGCGTCCGCGACCGTGTTGACCATCGGCTTTTCCAGCAGCACATGTGCCCCAGCGTCCAGGCTGTCTACGGCCATCTGGTAGTGCAGCGTGTGCGGCGTGGCGATGAGCAGGGCGTCTAGATGAGCCTTCTCCAGCATCTCCCGGTAGTCATGGTAGGTCGGCACGTCGGCGACCGCCGCGCCGTGCTTCTCGCGCGTCCGCGTCAGGCTCTGGTCGCTGATGTCCGCGAACCCGGCCACCTCCACATCGGGCATCTTCAGAAGCCGCTCGATATGCCCCTGGGCCATGCCGCCCGTCCCGATCACTCCGAACCGAATTGTGTCCGCCATGTCTTTAGATTCTCCTTCTGCAACGAAAAAGGGTTAACGGGTGTTCCCCGCCTTCATCTGCTGTGCCATCGCCCCAACGGAGTCTTTGGCGTCTTTCAAGCCTACGCCGGGGTATTGCTGCCGGTAAGCTTTGATCGCGTTGATCTTCATGCCTTGTCTGAGATAGTCGTGTACCTCATCACTCGGCGCGTCATGCTCAATGCCGAGTTTGTCAAGCAGCAGGTTCACCTTGGCTTCAAGGCGGGCGAGCCGTGATTGGTCGTTGCCCGTCGTCGAGCGCGAAAAGCTCACAAGGCCGGGAAGGATCAAGATCGCGATAGCTACATAGAGCGCCGGATCGTGTGGCATGACTTATTCCTCCTCTGTTGGCAGTTGATGTCTTCAAAGATGCTTGGGCTGGCTAAAGCCTCCCTGCACGGCCTGCCCCGGCGGGTTCCGGCGAACCCATAGCAGCAGGCCGCCCTCATAGACCAGGTAATAACCCAGCACCATCAGCAGAGTGGCGACCGTGAGCGGGCTGGATGTGAGGCTGTCTAGACCCCCCGGCGGCGGCTGCCCGGTCGCAGACAGGGCCTGCATCTGTGCCCCGACCTGCGTGAAGCGCCAGACGATCCGGGCCAGGAACACGCCGAACACGGCCAGCCCCAGCAGGGTGTTGGGCGTGTAATAATCGCGGTCAGCGGTGCGTTCGAACCGGGTAAGACTCAGCCCGCCCAGCCCGACGAGGCCGCCGACGAGCAGGCCGCCTAGCGCCGCCCCGGCCGCGAGGGGGTGACTCACAGCAGGAACCAGGAACAGCAGCGTGGCAAGGCCAAGCAGGCCTACCTGGAACATCAGGCGGCGCGGGACGAGCGGCTGCCGGCCCACTGTTCGCCGGTAGCGCCGGTAGAGCATGAACCCGATGAGCGCCACGAACAGCGCGACCATGACGGGTGAAAAATGCTGACCTGGCATGGGGCTATGCTTCCTCCGAAACTTCCAGCCCCTGCCCGCGCAGCCAGTCCAGGGCGGACTGGAGACGCGCGTCGTCCCCCGTCAGTCCCAGCACCAGCCAGCCGCCGTCACTCGTGCTGACATCGGCGCGTAGGACATTCGGGGACAGATCGAAATCCGTCACAAGATGCGTCAGGACTGGGGCGCTAATCAGCGCCAGGGGGTAATGAATGCGAAACTTCTTCTCGGTTGCCATAATACCGCCCGCTTTCACCGCCGACCGTGCGGTTTCCTGCCTGGATGCACGGCGCGCAGAAAATAGATGAAACAATCCATAGGATGAGAGCGTCATCAAGGCTATCTATTGAAGGTCTATTGGACGGCTGCCCGGCACCTCGGCAGTCGCCCCCGTCCCCCCCGTCATCAGGAGTCGCTCGATGATCCCGCTGTCCTGCCGCCTCTTCGCCATTCTACTGGCCGCGTCGGCGCTCGCTGCCGTGCCGCTTGCGCCGGTCCATGCCCAAGCGCCCGCCGAGCAGCTTGCCGCCGCGTCTGCCCTCTACGATTCGGGTAAGTTCGCTCAGGCTGCCAAACTCCTGGACACCTTTCTGGCCGCCAATCCTCTCCACCCCCGCGCCGGGGCCGCCGCGCTGGCCCTGGGCCGCTGCCGGTCGGAACTCGGGCAATACGCCCGCGCCGTACCCGCCTACGAGAAGGCCATCGCTGCTAAAGACCCCGCAGTCAGGAACACCGCCGAACTGGGACTGGGCGAAGCGGCCTTGCAGACCTCCCAGTGGGCCAAAGCCGCCGGGGCGCTGAAGGCGGCGACGGCGGCGGGCGTCACGCCCGCCCAAGCGCCCATTGCCTACGACTGGCTGGGGCAGGCGGACTATCAGCTTGGTCAATATGCTGCCGCCGCCCAGGCGTATACAGAAGTGGTCAGCAAATACCCGGATAGTGAGGCCGCTGCGGACGCCACGTTCGGGGCCGGCCTATCCGCGCTGAAGCTGGGCCGGATGAGCGAAGCGCATCAGCGGCTCCGTGCCGTTTTGGACCATTACCCGAAAAGCGAGAATCGCCCGCAGGCGTCCCTACTGCTGGGACAAATGGACCTCGACGCCAAGCAGTACGGGCCGGCGCGGGATGAGTTCCAGGCCGCATTCGCCGCCATTGGAGCCGATGCGGACACGAAGCAGGCGGCGGAAGATGGCCTGGTTAATTCCCTGCTAAAGTTGGGCGACTATGCTGGGGCAGCGACGCGCCTCCAGTCCATCCTTGCCAGGCTGCCCGCCAGCGACCCGCAGCGTTTCCCCCTACAGTTGACTCTGGGCCGATGCCTGTACGCGCAGAAGAAGTACACCCCCGCGCAGGTCGCTTACGGCGCGGCGGCCAAGTCGCCGGATGCCAAGGTCGCCGCTCAGGGCTTATATTGGTCGGCTAACTGTGCTCTTGCCCTCGGCCATTCGACGGAGGCTGCCGCGCTCTTCGCATCCGTCGCCTCGCGTGTCCCCACGTCCGAACTCACGGCCAAGGCGCGGGCGAAGGCCGGAAACGTCAAGGCGGCAGTCAAGGAGGACAACGCGGCCGGCGTCCTCCGGCAGGCGCGACTGGATTTGGATGCCAAGAAGTACGCCCAGGCGGGGGCCGCACTGACGGCCCTGCTCGCGACTGCGCCGCCCTCCGATGTCTCGGCGGAGGCACATTACCTCCTCGGCCTGGCCGATCAGGGCTTGGGCAAGAATGCGCCTGCCCTCACCGCGCTGACCGCCGCCCTGCTTGGTGGGGCCGGAACAGATTGGCTGCCGGATGCCCGTGTTCAGCTGGCCTGGCTGAACATCGAGCGCAAACAGCCTGTGGCGGCGGAAAAAGCCGCCCGCGCCGCACTCGCCCTGTCCGCTGGTCCCGGCTACTCGCCCGCTATCGAGCAGCAGGCGCGGCTGGCTCTGGTACAGGCCGATCTGGACCAGCAGAAATGGGACGATGCTCTGGCGGGCTGTCAGACGCTCTCGGCGGGTGATCCGTCCCCTGACGTGATGGCGACAGTGCTGTTCACGCAGGCTTGGGTCAGCGAGAAGCAAGGTCACGCCGACCTCGCCCTGCCGCTCTGGTCGCGGCTGGCCTCCGAGTTCGGCCAGAGCGCCTACGCCTCCCAGGCGCTGCTGCATCTGGGTGACGCCCGCTTCAAGGCGCAGAAGTTCGATGACGCCCAGGCGCGTTACGTCGATCTGCTGGCGAAGTACCCCCGGAGCGCCGACGCGCCCCAGGCGCGGCTCGGCTTGGGCAACACTCTCTACAGCCTCGGCAAATATGACGGGGCGGCGGCGGCTTTCGACGTCCTGGCCGCCGACAAGTCCGCCGACGACCTGCGGCCCGAGGCCCTCTACTGGGCGGGCGCATCCTGGGAGAAGGCCGGCAAGAAAGCCGCCGCCGTCCAGCGCCTCTCCAGGCTAGTGAGCGAATACCCGACCAGCACGCGCGTCGCCAAGGCGAAGGTCCGGCTGGCCTATCTGAAGGCGGGAGGGTGATCCTCTCCCCGTCGCTACGCGCCGACCCTCCCCTCGGAGGGAAGGGGGGGTGAAAGGGGGTGCGACTTGCTTATCGTAAGCCTGCCGTGACCGGAGAGCCTTTGGACAAGAGGGTCATTCCCCCCGTGACACACCCTTCCCTTTGAGGGGAGGG
>JANLUQ010000009.1:0-2653 GCA_031363565.1 Armatimonadota bacterium
GGCGGTCGTAGGCGAGTGTCGAGTGTGAGACCTCCACGATCAGCGCCGCCTCCGTCAACCCGCGGTACAGGAAGTCGCGAATGGTCCCAGCAATAACTGCGACGTCCGGTTGTGGATCGGTCGCCTTGCCCACATCGAAAGATTTCTCCTCGCGGACAAAGAAGCCCTCACCAAAGAGAGAGCGAAAAGCCTCACCCGCCAACGTCACGATGCCGCAATGCAGATCACCCACCGGCGGCATGGCAAGTATCTCCCCTTCGATCAGTATGACGCGCTGGCCCTCGAACAGACCATCTTCCCCCATCTGGTGGAATTGGTCACGGGTGCAACGCCAAGGAGCGGGTCGGGCCTCCTTGGTTGTTGCTGTGTTGGACACGATCTCGCGTTCGGCGACGGCCATGAACTCATCCCTTCTTTGTCACGGCAGCAGATCGGCCACCGCAATTTGCACCTCTGGCTTGACCAGAGGCGAAACTGCTTCGTCCCAAAAGAAGGCGTCAAACTTCTCATAGCCAAAGCCAAAGGGCTTGTGGCTCATCGGGACAGGCTCACGGTAGATTTCCACACTGCACTTCCACAGGTTGACGACCCAGTAATCCGGCACAGCGGCGCGGGCGTACAGACTGCCCTTACGGTGGCGATCTTCCGTGAGAGTGAAGTCAGCCACTTCGATGATGAGCGCTGCCGTTGTAGGCATGGCCTCCAGATAATCACGCGGGCGGCCAACAGAGATGGCGACATCAGGGCGCGGCTCGGAGTCATCGCCCATGTCGATCTCGCCACGCGCACAAAGGCAGTAATCTTCACGGAAGAACTTCGGCATCAGGTTCGCCGCCAGATTCACAGCAACCCAATGCTGCCGTGTCATTCGCCCTTCCTCGATGATCTCGCCAGAAATCAACTCGACATGCTTGTCGATAAACCAGCCCATGTCTCGCATCTGGTGGTACTGATCTTTCGTCCAGCGGCAGGGGCCGGGCGGGACGGGGTCGCGGCCTATAGCCACTGCTTCATCCCCCTACCCTGCCTGCATCTTGGCGATGATGGCGTCGGCCATCTCGGCCGTGCCGACGGCGGTGGGGTCGTTGCGGTCCGGCTTCATATCGTAGGTAACGCTTTTGCCCTCGGCGATGACGTCGGAGACGGCTTTCTCCAGGCGCACGGCGGCCTCGTCTTCCTTGAGGTACTTGAGCATCAGCAGGCCGCTCAGAATCAGGGCCGTGGGGTTCACCTTGTTCAGATTTTTGTACTTGGGGGCCGACCCGTGCGTCGCCTCAAAGAGCGCCATGTCCTTGCCGATGTTCGCGCCGGGCGCGACGCCCAGGCCGCCGACGAGGCCCGCGCACAGGTCGGAGAGGATGTCGCCATACAGGTTCTCCATGACCATGACGTCGTAGTTTTCGGGCTTCTGGACGAGCTGCATGCACATGGCGTCCACGAGCCACTCGTCGTACTCGACGCGGCCCTCATAGTCTTTGGCGACTTCGCGGGCGATCTCGTAAAAGAGGCCGTCCGTATACTTCATGATGTTGGCCTTGGCGACCGCTGTGACCTTCTTGCGCCCATTCTCGATAGCATACTCAAAGGCGGCCTTGACGATCTGGCGCGACCCGGTGCGGGAGATGGGCTTGATGGAGATGGCCGAGTCCCGGCGGATCTTGCCGCCCGCCATGTCAATGATCTGGCCGGCCTCGGCGCTGTCCACCGGGTACTCGACGCCCGCATACAGGTCCTCGGTGTTCTCGCGGACGATAACCAGGTCCACGTCGGTGTAGCGCGACCGGACACCCTTGTAGGACTTGCAGGGGCGGATACAGGCGTACAGGTCCAGTTCTTTTCGCAGGGCGACGTTGACCGACCGGAACCCAGTCCCGATGGGTGTGGTGATGGGGCCTTTGAGTGCCACTTTGTTCTTGCGAATGGAGGCCAGGACGTTGTCCGGCAGCGGCGTCCCCGCCGTCTCCATGATGTCCACGCCTGCCTCGACCACGTCCCACTCAAAGGCGACACCGGTGCCTTCCAGAACACGCCGGGTCGCCTCGACCAGCTCCGGCCCAGTGCCGTCGCCACGAATCAGAGTCACTTGATACGCCAAATTCATTTTCCTCCACGCAGGGGCAAGCCCCTCAAAATAGAATAGGGCTAGTATAGGCGTTCCAGGGGATTTTGTCAAGCAAGCCGCCCGCCCTGAATAGGGCAGGCGGCTGATAATGGGTTAGATTTGTTTTCGGAGAGCGACGGCGGTTACAGCCATTATCACCCGGATTTCCAGCGCGCTTCTAGCTGTCTTATGAACAAGACCGTGACCCTCGCAGCGTTCCGCATCCGCTTGGTTGTGGCTACAGTAGACGGTGTGGTAGTAAATATCTCGGTATTGGTCTAATGCAGTGCCGAAGAACGCGCCAGATCGTTGCTTACGTCATCGGCAGCCGGGGCGAGGAGGCGTGCCGCCTGCTTTGGGAGCGCGTTCCTGCGGCGTACAAGGGCGGCGTACAAGGGCGGCGTACAAGGGCGGGCTGTGCTACGCCGACTTCTGGGCGGCCTACGCCGAGGTGCTGCCCCAGGAGCAGCACCGGGCGACGGGCAAAGGCGACGGTCAAACCAATCATGTGGAGCGCTTCAACAACGTGTTACGCCAGCGGTTGGGACGCCT
>JANLUQ010000014.1:0-1524 GCA_031363565.1 Armatimonadota bacterium
CGAACACCCCTGTGGCTACACGCCCTTTAACCTGGACATCAGCCAGGCCGCCCATTACGGGGGCCGGAACGTGCTGGCCGTGCAGACGAACGCGCAGAAGTCGGAGGGCTGGTGGTACGAGGGCGGCGGCATTTACCGCCACGTCTGGCTGAACATCGCTGATCCCGTTCACGTCGCGCCCTGGGGCACGTTCGTCAGCACGAAGATGGCCGAGCCGGGGCCGGACGGCGTCGCCGGCCCTGCGACCGTGAACGTGAAGACGACGGTTGATTACCCAATGGACTTCAATGGGAACCCGGCCTTCACGCTTATCTCCCGTGTCATTGACCCGGCAGGCAAAGTGGTCGGCACCGCTACAGCGCCCGCCGACGACCAGGCCGGTCAGCGTCAGGTCACACAGCGGATTACCGTTGAGCGCCCGACACTCTGGTCTGTCGAAACGCCGCGCCTTTACACGCTCCACACGGAGATCGTGCATGCGGGCAACGTCGTGGATGCCACGGACACGCCGTTCGGCATCCGCACCATTCGGTTCGATGCCGAGAAGGGCTTCTTCCTGAACGGTCGGCCCGTCAAGATCAAGGGCACTTGCAACCACCAGGACTTCGCCGGGGTCGGCGTCGCCATGCCGGACAGCCTGCTCCTCTGGCGCGTCAAGAAGCTGAAGGAGATGGGCAGCAACGCTTACCGCATGTCCCACAACCCGCCGACCGCCGAACTGCTGGACGCCTGCGACACGCTGGGGATGCTGGTCATGGACGAGAACCGGCACCTCGGCGACACCGAGAACGGCAAGGCATCGCAGGATACGCCTTACGCCGACCTGCACGAAGTCCAGAGCATGGTGCTTCGGGACCGCAACCACCCCAGCGTCATCATGTGGTCCATGTGCAACGAGGAAGGCATCCAAAGCACTCCGCACGGGCGGGACATCTTCGCCGCCATGAAAAAGGCTGTGGACGCCGTGGACGGCACCCGCCCTGTCACCTGCGCCATGAACGGCGGCTACGATTCCGCCGTCGGCATCACATCCGTCGAGGACTTGCAGGGCATCAACTACAACTCCGGCGGCTATGACGGCTTCCACAAAGCGCACCCGACCATGCCGCTCTACGGCAGCGAGACGTCCAGCGAGGTCGGCACGCGTGGCGTCTACACGGCCACCAAGTTCGACAATTATCAGGGCGACCCGGCCAGGGGGTTCGTCTCCGCCTACGACATCAACGCCGTGCCCTGGGGGCAAACGGCGGAGGAAGGCTGGCAGACTATCGCCGACCGGCCCTTCGTGGCGGGCGGCTACGTCTGGACCGGCTTCGACTACAAGGGCGAGCCGACGCCCTTCGGCTGGCCCGACATCAACTCCAACTTCGGCATCATGGACGAGTGCGGGTTCCCCAAAGACGCTTATTACTACTACCAGTCTGTTTGGGGCGACAAGCCCATGGTCCATGTCCTGCCGCACTGGAACTGGACGGGGAAAGAAGGCCAGCCGTTTGACGTCTGGGCCTACTCCAATGCCGCCCG
>JANLUQ010000016.1:0-2822 GCA_031363565.1 Armatimonadota bacterium
GCTTGCCGCCGGGATAGGTGAAGAAGCCATAAGAGCGCTCAGGGGCGCTGTCCTGAAGGCCGTAGACGAGGTAGGCGGCGTCGCCGCCCGCCGCGCTGTCGAGCGCGCCCATGACGAGGGTGAAGGCCAAGGCAGCGATGCCGAGGAAGGAGAGCAGAGGTGTTTTCATAAAGTTGATTTTGGCGGGGAGGAGCGCCACGGGTTGAAACCCGAGGCTGACAAAAGCCCACCGTCCAGAGGACGGAAAACCAAAAGACAGAAGAAGCAAAGCCGTTTATCTCAGGGCGCCCCCTGGACGCTGGGCACTTCTTAGCCTCAGGTTTCAACCCGTGGCGCTCTCTAGTCGAAAGTCCAGCTAGGGTTCATCTCCTGAAGTGTCCGGATCGTCTTCCATGGGGTCGCGTAGAGCGACCGGAGACTGAGTTTTCTACCGCTTATTCCGCATTATTCTCCACTTTGCACAAAGGGAGTCATTCCGATACGTTCCAGGCGGCAGGGAAGAAGTGCTGCTTGAACTTCATGGTGGCGTAGCGGTCCGTCATGCCCGCGATGAAGTCCGTGACACGCCGGGCGCGGTCCTCCACCGATAGGCCCTCGAAAGTGCCGGGGGCGAAGTCCTCCATCGGCAGGAGCATCTGCGAGGACCCCATGTAGAGACGGAACAGCTCTTTGAGCATGAACTGGGCTTTGTGCAGCTCGACGTTGCCGCGCGTATCCATGGTGTAGACATTCGCGTACATATAGTCTTTAAGCTTATTCGTGGCCGCCAGGACTTCACCGGTCATCCTGACCTCGGGCCGGCCGACGCTGCTCTCCAGCACGTTCATCACCATCGTGCCGATGCGCTTGGAATGGGAGCGGCCCAGCACGTCTAAAGTGTCCTGGGGCAGGTCCGCCAGGGCGAGAACGCCCGCCCGGACGCTGTCGTCAATGTCGTGGTTGATATAGGCGATGCGGTCGGCGATGCGGACGCACATGCCTTCGAGCGAAGTCGGCAGGTTGGTCCCCTCGACGATGCCCAGGTCTTTGCTGCCTTTGGAGTGGCCGAGGATGCCGTCGCGGACCTCCCAGGTCAGGTTCAGGCCCTCGCCATGCTTTTCCAGCACGTCCACGATGCGGAGACTTTGGTCGTAGTGCTTGAACTCGGCATCGGGGACATACTCACGCAGCACCTGCCCCAAGGCTTCTTCGCCGCCGTGGCCGAAGGGGGTGTGGCCCAGGTCGTGGGCCAGGGTGATGGCCTCGGTCAAGTCTTCATTCAGGCGTAGGGCGCGGGCCAGGGTCCGCGCGATCTGGGCGACCTCCAGTGTGTGCGTGAGCCGGGTCCGATAGTGGTCTTCCTCGGGGTCAATGAAGACCTGCGTCTTGTGCTTCAGCCGCCGGAAAGCTTTGGAGTGCAGAATCCGGTCGCGGTCCCGCTGGAACTCGGTGCGGATTGCGTCCGGATCCTCCGGCTTGGCCCGCCCGCGCGTGTTCGCCGACAGGACCGCATAGGGCGCGAGCGTCTGGGCTTCGAGCGCTTCCTGATGTTCCCGGAACTGCGAGGGGCTAAGGGTGTCCTGAATCATGGTCTTATTGTACCCGCAAAGGGGCAAAGGCGCTGTTTCGGGTACAATACAGACATGACGACTTTAGCTTCTCCCATCCTCACGCGCGTCCCCGCCGAGATTGACGACGCCGTCAATGCGGCCATTCTCGCGGTCTCGGAAGACACCATCCAGGGCTTCACGCCGGACCCACTGGGCGAGATCGCCACCCGCTCCGAGGTCCCCCTGCCGGTCGTGATCGAGCGTATCCAGGCGATGCTGCGGGCGGGGACGATTCGACGCGTTCGGCAGACGCTGATGGCGACGAATCTGGCGCAAGGCTCGCTCATCGCCTGGCAGGTGCCCGCCGACAAACTGGACGCGGCGTTCTCCTACCTGTTCGACCAAGACCCGTTCTCGGGCCATGTCGTCATCCGCTCGGCGGACGCGGCAACGCCCGGCTCGCAGTACCGGCTATGGACGACGTTAAAGGTCCCGCAGGGCTACTCGCTCGTCAAGCACGCGGACTTTTTGGCAACCAAGATCGGGGCCGAAAGCTACCGCCTGATGCCCGCCAACCGTCTGTTCGCGCTGGGCGTCGGCCACATCCGCCGCAAGGGCCTCGCCATCGGCAGCAAGGCGGACGTGCCCGCCGAGGTGCTGGACACGCAGATCGTCCAGCTTAATGCGCTGGACTGGCAGGTGCTGACGGCTTTGAAGCGGGAATTTGAGCCGGAGGAGATCGTCCGAGACCTGTGGCGGGCGCGGGCCGCCGAGGCGAACGTAGACCTGGACACCTTCCTGACGGTCGCGGCCTCGCTGCACGACCGGGGCGTCATCGGGCGCTTCTCGACGTTCCTGGAACACGTCAAGCCGACGGCGGGCGACCAGCGTGTGACGCGCTACAACGCCCTATTCCACTGGGCCGTGCCGGCAGGCCGGGAAATCGAGGCGGGGCGCGAGGTGGGCCGGTTCCACATCATGACCCATGCCTACTGGCGGGAGGGCGGCCCGGAGTTTAGGAACGTCAACATCATGGGGGTCGCGCATGGCCTGGACAAGTCGGTCCTGCTGGCGCACAAGGCGGCGATGGACGCGCATCTAGAAAGCGTCGGCATCCCGGTCGGCTACACGAACGTCTTCTGGGGTGGGCGCAGCGAGATCAAGCCCTCGGAGATCGCACCGGACGCCTACCGCGCCTGGTGCCGGAGCGTGGGGGTTGACCCGGAGGCAATGCGTGGGTAGCAGGACAGGAACCCGGCCATGAATGACCGGGCTATTCCCGGCTTCGCCGGA
>JANLUQ010000046.1:0-18496 GCA_031363565.1 Armatimonadota bacterium
TCTTGGCGGTCAGCTCCTTCTGGTCTTTTGCCTGCGTCCAGGCGGTGTCGGGGCGCAGGGCGATCAGGACATCGCACTGGCTTTGGAGCATCGGATCGGTCGGGATCTGGGGGCGGCCGATACGGGTCAGGATATGGCTGATCTCATGCGGGAACTTTCGCATCAGGACCTTTTCCAGCAGGGTCGAGCGGTCCACCATCTCGGGAACGGAGGTGCTGGGATCGTAATAGGCAGAGATGTCAATGGCATTTTCCTGAAGCTGCGGCGCGAACTGGCTGCCCAGATGGAGGCCAAAGAAGACCGAGACGGCGAGGAAGGCCAGGGCGCCGCCAACCGTGACCCACCGGTGCTCGACGGCCCGTTTGACGCCCTTGGCATAGCAGTCGGTCAGCCACAGCAGGGGCTTGTTCGGCTTCTGCTGGCCTCCTTTCAGGAAGAAGGCGCAGAGGGCGGGGATGAGGGTGAGCGAGAGCAGGAGCGACCCGAACAGGGCGAACATGACCGTGACGGCCATCGGCTTGAACAGCTTGCCCTCGATGCCCGAGAGGGTCAGGACGGGCGTGTAGGTCGCCAGGATGATGATGATGCCGAAGACGCTCGGCGTTAGCACCTCGACGGCACTTTTGCGGATGATCTCGTGCCGGTCTTCGTCCGAGAGGTCCCCTCCCCCGTCCTTCCCATCTTTGGCTTTCTGCGCCAGGTTGCGAACGGAGTTCTCGACGATGATGACGGCCCCGTCCACGACCATGCCGAAGTCAATGGCGCCTAGACTCATCAGATTGGCCGAGACACCGAAGACGCTCATTCCGATAAGGGCGACCATCATGGACAGGGGGATGATGGCGCTGACGATCAGGCCCGCCCGGAGCTGGAGCAGGAAGAGGAACAGGATGACGATGACTAGGACGCCGCCTTCGACGAGGTTATGGACGACGGTCCGCAGGGTCTCGCGGATCAAGGTGGTGCGGTCGAACTCGTACTCGAAATGCGCGCCGGGGGGCAGGTCTTTGGCGAGGGTGGCGAACTTAGCTTTCACGGCCGTCATGGTGGTGCGCGTATCGGCCCCGATCCGCAGGAGGGGCAGGATGACAGTGGTCTCGCCCTGCCCGTCCTGGGTGGCAGTCCCCTGAATGGGGGCCGCGCCCTCCTGCACGTCGGCGACCTGGGACAGCAGGACGGGGGTGCCGCCGCGCGAGGAGACGACGATCTGGCGGACATCATCGAGCGACTGGACCAGGCCGACGCCCCGGACGATGCTTTGGGTCGGTCCCTGGGTCAAGAATGAGCCGCCGATGTTGGCATTATTGCTGGATAGGGCGGTGTCCACATCGGAGACAGCCAACCCGTGCGCGGCCAGCTTTTGGGCGTCTACAGACACCTGCCACTGGCGGGTCCGCCCGCCGATAACATTGACGTCGGCGATGCCGGGCACGGTCAGGAGCTGCGGACGGGCGGTCCAGTCCAGGAAGGTCCGCTGCTCCAGCGGCGTCATGGGGCCGCCGATGAGCCGAACATGCACGATTTCGCCCAGCCCCGTGCTGACCGGGTTCATCTGGGCGTTCACCCCGGTGGGAAGCTGGCTCTGCGCCTGCATCAGCCTTTCGTTGACCAGTTCACGGGCCTGGTAGATGTCTATCTTCTCGTCGAAGTAGCAGGTCACCTGGGAAAGCCCGAACTGGGAGATGCTTTCGGTGTGGTCAAGGTCCTTCATGCCGGCGAGGGCGATCTCCAGGGGGAAGGTGACGCGCGTTTCCAGCTCCTCGGGTCCATAGGCGGGGGCGAGTGCGCTGACCACGACCTGGGTATCGGTGACATCCGGCTCGTTGTCAATGTTAAGCTGGGTCGCGCGCCAGACGCCGGTGCCGAGGAGGAACACGGCGAAGATGATGACGGCGACCCGCTGCTTGACGGCGAACTGTACGATAGCGTTGATCATGGGCGTATCTATTTTCTAAGCCGGTCTAACCGCCCGACGAGGTCTTGCCAAGCTCCGACTTCAGGAGTAAGGCGTTCCTGGTGACGACCGCCTGGCCATCCCTCAGCCCCGATGTGATCTGGGTCATGCCGTCCACGGTCTCGCCGGTCTTGACGGGCTGGGCGACATAGACGCCAGGCTTCTCGCCGGGCATGAAGACGGCGGGACCGGCGTCGAGCGCCTGTACAGCCTCCTGGGGCACGGCGACGACATTGGCGCGGGCCGCGCCGTAAATGGTGCCGCCGATGTAGGCACCGGGGCGCAGTGCGCCGTCGGGGTTTTGGATGAGGCAGTAGACCGGGACGGTCCGTGTGCTGGTGTCCAGGGCCGCGCCGACCGTGGAGACGACGCCCCGGTAATTGTGGCCTGGCGCGGTGTTCGAGACGATCAGGACCGGCAGGCCGACGCGCAGATGGGAGACATCCTCCTGGTAGACATTGAGCTGGACGACGACGGTACGCGCGTTCAGGATGGTCAGGAGCGGCTTGTCCGGCGTCACCGTCTCGCCCTGGGAGACCATGCGCGCGCTGACGCGGCCCGAGATCGGGGAGGTGATGGTCAGCAGTCCACCTTGGGGCGAAGCCTCGTCAATCGGCGACCCGCCCAGAAGCTCGACCTGCTTGGCGGCGGCCTCGACTTCATGGGCGGCAAGCTGATAGGCCTGCCGGGCAGGCGTGACCTGCTCGGCGGTGAGCAGGCCTCCATTGTAGACGGCAGCCTGCCGGGACAACTCGCGGCCCGCCGTCTGGCCGCGTTTCTGGGCGTTAAGCTGCCGATCCACAGCGGCCCGCAGGCTGGTCTGAACCTGGGCCAATGCGGCCTGGGCCTGGTGCGCGTTCGCCTCCGACTGCTCCAGGTCCTGACGCGAGACAAGCTGCGATTGGTAAAGAAGCTGGGCGCGGGCGTACTGCTTTTGGGTCAGGTTCCCCTGCGCCTCGGCGGAGGCGACCTGGGCCTGCTGGACGTTTACGGCGTCCTTGTCGGCCTGAATCTCGCCCTGAGACTGCTGGAAGTTGGTGCGGGCGGTCACGAGGGCCGGGCGGCCATAGACGCCCAGGCTGCCTAATCTCAGTGTCCGGGACAGGGTGGAGGCCGCTGATGCGCGCCGCAGCAGAGAATCATGGTACAGCGCCTGCGCCTGGTCCAGCTCGATGCTTGCGACGACAAGGAGCGGCTGCCCAGCTTCGACAGACTGGCCGACATTAACGGGAATGCGAACGACCTTCCCGGCCAGCCGCGATGAAACCTGGGCTATACCGTTAAGGTTCGGCGCGACCGTGCCCAGGGCGGAGAGACGGGTCGCCAGCGTCGTCACCCGCGCCGTTCCCGTTTGAAGCTGGGCGTACTGAAGCTGCTGCGGGTCCAATGTCACGGTCGGCGGGCCGGGCGGGGGCGCGGGCGGCTGGGGCGCGGCGGCGGCCTTGTCGCCCTTCGCGCCGCCGTATCCGGCAAGGTAACCGCCGCCGACCGCCAGCAGCAGGAACAGCGCGGCTCCGAGTATTCTAGTCCAAGGTCGGCTCATTAGGGTGTCAAATCCTTCCCGAGTTCGGTCAGCAGGGCGGGCGGGACCGCCCCGACGGCGCGGTCGAAGTCGGCGCGCGCCTGGGCCGCTTGCGCCTGCGCGTCCAGGCGCTCGGCGGCGACCGCTTGATAGGTCCTTTGGGCATCCAGTACGGAGATGATCGTCATCGCCCCCTCGCGGAAGCCGAACAGGGCGGCGTCCAGGACGGCGCGCGCGTTCTCCAGCAGCTCGCCGTCGTATTCGCGCAGGGCGTCCTGGGCCGCGCCCAGGCGGACGGCGGCCTGGGCGGCTTCGAGCCGCACCTGCGCCTGAGTGCCGGTGACGCGCGACTGGTCCGCATCCGCCGTCTGCTCGTCCGCACGGACCTGATTACGGCGAGTCCCATAGTCCAGAGGCACGGTGACGACAACGCCCAGACCGGCGTCCATATAGGTCGGCGTGATCTGGCTGATACGGAATTCAGGGGCGATGTCGGGCCGCCCCTGCGCGCGGCCCAGTCTGGCCCGAGCCGTGGGGATGTCGCGCGTGGCCTCGGCGACGGCGACTTCAGCGCGCGACCGGAGCGCCTGCCGCTGGGCGGCGGCGATGTCCGGCGGCGTCAGGACCGCGCCCACATCCGGGCCGAGGGCGGCGTCCACCGGGTCCAGGGGGGCGCGGCCCAGGTAGGCATTGAGCTTGGCGCGGGCGGACTGCTCCCCGCCGGTCGCCTGGGCCTCCAGGGTGCGCGCCCGCGCCGCCTCGACGGCAGTCTGCCGCTGCTCGATGCCGGGACGCGCGCCGAGGGCGACCTGTTTGCGGGCGATCTCGTCGAACTGCTCGGCGATTATCCGTCCCGCCCGCGCCAGACGCAGCCGCTCCTGGGCACGGGCCAGTGTGTAGACATCGGTCCGGGCCGTGTAGACCAGCGCTTGGAGCTGGACGATCGCCTGGGCCTGGAAGAGACGAAGCTGGGCGCGGGCGACGTCGGTGCGCGCCCCGCGCGTCCCGTTCAGCTCCAGTGGCTGCTCGAAGAGGAAGCCGTCGGTCGTCCCACCGACCTGGAAGGCCGGACCGATAGTGAAGACAGGTGGGGACAGGGCGGCGGCGGACCGGATGCCGGACCGGGCCGCGAGGATATCTTTCAGGGCGGCCAGCACGCCGAGATTTTTCCGGACGACGAGTGCGACCGCCCCGTCCGCCGTCAGGGCGAGGGGCATAGCCCCCGGCGTCATCGGCGCAAAGGAGGAAGGCGGTGCGGCGGGCAGGGTCTGGGCTATGCCGGGGGAGGCGATGCTCGGGGCAGGCGGCAGCGTCGACAGGCCGGGTATGGCGGTCGGCACGGGCGGCGAGACGGGGACGACCGCACTCGGCGCGACACTCGGCGACGCCGGGGCACCCACAGTGCTGGAGCCGGGCGTTGGAGGCATCGCGGCAGGGGTGGGCGCGGCGGGTGCGCCGCTGCCGGGGGACGGGGCCGTGCCCCCCGGCATGATGAAGCCTGAAGACCCAGGCGTCGCCGCTGGGCCTGTGGTCTGTGCTTGGGCGCTCGCCGCGAGAAAGATAGTCAGAGCAAAAAGCGGGGAGCGCAAGGTCTTTTTCGTCGTTTCTAGAGATCGAGGCAGAGCGGCCATGAACCGATGTTTGCCGGGCGGCACTCCGTCCATGCCGTTTCGCGACCAGCCCATTGATGCCAGGGATGAGCGCACCGCAGGAATGGGAGCCACACTCGGCCCTGCCAAGCTCCTGTCTACCCTTTTCCGGCTTCGTTTACCCTTTTGATGGTTGTGGATGATTGTGAAGGCGACGTCGCGAGGGTCAGAGTTTACGGCACACCGCCCCATGTAATCCTCGCCGGCCCCGGTCATGGACGCGCCTTCATACACGTCGGAATGCATTTAGACCCGACGAAACCGGAGAGGATAATAAGAGGCCCGTGTCTGGGCAAGAATCTGGGTAGACTGGACTGTATGAAACTCCTGATTGTGGAAGATGACTGATGTTACGCAGGCCCGCCCTGAAGGGCAGGTCTGGGGGGCCTGCGGCCAACCGGTCTGCGACCGGAAGATTAAGACAGGGACTCTCTCCCGCCCGCCTGGCGGTCGGCGTCTTGCCCCCCAGACGGGTCGTTTGAGGTATCTGGTCAATCACACCGATACGCTGGTCACGCGCCTCACGCTTTGAGAGCAAGTGCAGGAAAGCAGTTCCGAGCCGGACTCGAATGTCGCGGACGTTTACATGCACTACTTACGTAATAAACTTGGGTGCGACCCCGACCTGATCGAAACGGGGTGGAGCCGGGGCTGGCCGAGGAGGAGCAGGAACATGTTTTCGGCCACTTTTATCGCGCTGACCTGCCGCGGGCGCATCAGTCCGGCGGGCTGGGGCAGAGAGCGATATTCGCGACATTGACTCCGGCCAGCGCCGCTGTTTGAAACGGAGGGCAGGCGGTCCGGAGTCAAGCCGGGCGGCACTTCTGCCGAATATAGGGAAAATGCCGTATAATAGAGCAGCGACTATCCGAACGGCGACCGCAGGAACTGTACTTTCCTCGTTTCAATTGGCACAGATTACTGGACACAGACTACTGGACACAGATCACTGAACACAGAAAGAAACCCTTACCTAATGGACTGGAAGAAGACCCTGTTGACAAGCATCGAAGTCTGGACCGGAGCGGGGCTGACCCTGGTCGGCATCATCGCGCTGGGCCTGGGCGCACACGGCGTTATCGCGCAGGCATTGGCCCCATTCGGCATCGGCCTGGCCGTGAGCGGCATTCTGGTGAAAGCGGCGAAGGCCGCCCGTGAGCGCGTCAAGGTCCCCGTCCGGCGCGACGACGACCGCGACTTCTAGAGAGAATTTCATGCCCACACCCCGCCGCCTGGTCGTCGCCGTCACCGGCGCGAGCGGTGCCCTCTACGCCGTCCGCTTTTTGCGCCAGGCCGCGCTTCACTATGATGAGATCTACGTCATGCTCTCCGATAACGCCCCCGGCGTGTTCGCGACCGAGACTGGCGGGACGCTGACGCGGCCCTACTCCGCCCAGGACTATCTGGGCGGTGCGGCCGCCTATGACAACATCCGCTTCCTGAACACCAAAGACTACTATACGCCGCCCGCCTCCGGCTCGTTCGTCCATGAGGGCATGGTCATCATCCCCTGTTCGATGGGGACATTGGGCCGGATCGCGAACGGCATCTCGAACGACCTGACGACGCGGGCGGCCGATGTCTGTCTGAAGGAGCGCCGCAAGCTCATCCTGGTCGCCCGCGACACGCCCTTGAACCTTATCCACCTACGGAACATGGTTGCCGTGACCGAGGCTGGCGCGATCGTTTTGCCAGCTGTACCGGCCTTCTACCATCAGCCTAAGACAGTCGAAGATCTGGTGGACACGGTGGTCGCGCGCGTCCTGCAAAACCTCGGCATCCATCAGGACATCCAGCCGCAGTGGGCTGTGGACGAGGAGTGATCCGGCGCGACTAATTTCCGCATTCGTGCTATAATAGCGGCATGAGTACCACACAATCTGGGTTGTCTTTAGAACAATGGCAGCGCACCGTCGGGGCCTTAGAAAATGAGGTGGCAGCATGGTCTCAGAAGCATGGCTGGGAGACGAATCAGGTAATCCAAGTGCCGATCTTCGACGAAGTATATGGACCTTACGCCATGCCGGTACTCACCATAGAGGCTCCGGAGGGCCGGCTAGTGCTGGAACCAATGGCTCACGCTTTTGACAGGACCGGCCTCATCAAGCTATACGCCTGGCCCACTCTCTATCGGGTTCGCCTTCTTGATCGCGGTGGCAGCCTCGGCTGGGAGGTCCTTACCGACTCCGGCATTCCCCTGCATCAGGATTGGAACGAGCAAACGTTTATCAGGCTGGCACAAGACCTACTCAAAGCGGATTACTAGAGCCACCATGAGCGACCTCTACGTCCGACTTCTCCAGCGAGTAGGTGACGAACATGACGCAGTGGATGCTTCTCTCAAGTATGTGCGGGATCAGTGGCGTAGGCAGAATCTGTCTCTGGCAATTAAGCAGGCTACACCCGAGGATCTTCAGCGGGCCATTGACGATCTGGACACAACCTTCTTTATCCGGCTGTTCTCGACCTTTGAGGGAATGCTCAGACAGCATATGGAGCAGCATCACGCAGGAATCTCGGTAGAGGAAGATGCCCGCGCCGTTTGGCTTATCGACCGCGTCGCCCGACTCCAGGCTCCGCCGATAGTGGCACCGCTCCGAGATCGAGTTCACGAGGTTCGGCGCTACCGCAATTTCTTGGTTCACCCCGGTGGAGGTCCACTCCGGACGGTGTTTTTCACGGATGCACTGGCGCGACTAGGCAGATTTGTCAGTCGCCTGCCGGAGCCTCGCTAAATAATCCTTATGATCAACCCAGAAAACAGCAGCGCCTACGCGCGGGCTGGCGTGGATATTGACGCGGCGGTGGATGCCGTGGGGCGCATGAAGGCGCATGTCAGGACGACGCTGACGCCGGGTGTGCTGACGGAGGTAGGCAGTTTCGGCGGCATGTTCGCGCTGTCGGCACTGGGGGCACTGAAGGACCCGGTGCTGGTGTCGAGCATTGATGGGGTCGGGACCAAGCTGAAGATCGCGTTCGCGACGGGGCGGCACGACACGATTGGCCGGGACCTTGTTTCGCACTGCGTCAACGACATCTTGGTACAAGGCGCGCGCCCGCTGTTCTTCCTGGACTATTTCGGGACCGGGAAATTGGAGCCGGGCGTGGCGGCGGAGGTCGTCAAAGGTCTTGCGGAGGGCTGCCGGGCGGCGGGATGCGCCCTGATCGGCGGCGAGACGGCGGAGATGCCGGGGCTGTACGGGAGCGGCGAGTATGACCTGGCGGGCTGCATCGTCGGGCTGGTGGAGCGGGCAAAGATCGTGGACGGGGCGAGCGTGACGCCAGGCGATGCCTTGCTGGGGCTGGCCTCGGAGGGCCTGCACACGAACGGGTACTCGCTGGCGCGGCAGGCTTTACTGGAAGACGCCGGGATGTCGCTGGATGCGCCCGTCGCCGAGTTGGGCGGTGTGACGCTGGGGGAAGCTCTGCTGTGGCCGCACCGCTGCTACGCGCCCGCCATCCTGCCGCTGCTGGACCTCTCCCCCACCCCGGTCAAGGCGATGGCGCATATCACAGGCGGCGGGTTCGTGGACAACATCCCGCGCGTCCTGCCGCCTGGTGTCGGCGTCCGGGTCGAGCGGGGCGCGTGGGAGGTGCCGCCACTGTTTCGTCTGATCCAGACGGCGGGCGGCGTGTCCGAGGCCGAGATGTTCCGCGTGTTCAACATGGGCATCGGGTTTGTCCTGAGCGTCCCGGCGGACGCGGCGGAGGACACGCTGGCGCGGCTGCGGGCATCCGGCGAGACGGCCTGCCGACTGGGCGAGGTTGTGGCGGGCGCGGGCGTGATGTTCACCGACGGGTAATGGGAGTGCTGTTATCATGCGTCTGCTCATGCTCCGATCGCTGCTGCTTGCGGTTTTTATTTTTATTGCCCCTATTACCCGCGCTGCCCCCACCCAATCCCTCGGCGCATTCATCACCCCCACAGACGCCTGGGCTTCGAGTTCACAGGCGACGGCGGGACGGACACCGCGCAAGCTGATTGACGGCTCGGGCTGGGGCGAGAGGGTGCCGGGGAGCGGCGTCTATGTGCATACGAACGATGTTTCCCGCGACGGGAGCTGCATGTGGAACGGCGCCCCCGACTCGTGGCTGGTCTTCGACCTGGGCAAGATGCTCCGGGTCAGCGGCGTCTACGTCTGGAACTACAACGAAGGCGGCGGGTGGAACAGCCGGGGCGTGAAGGATGTGGAGATATCGGCCTCCACGGACGGCAAGGCGTTCCGGCCCGTCGGGACATTCATGCTGGCGGAAGCGCCTGGGCATGACGACGACGCGGGGCAGGCGGTCCCCTTCCCCGCCGTCACGCGGGCGCGTTATTTCAAGTTCCAGATACTCTCTAATTATCGGGGCGGCGAGAGTTCGGGGCTGTCCGAGGTGCGTTTCAGCAATGCCGATGTAAAGGCTCTGCCCCCTCATCCGATCGCGTGGAAGCCGCTTTATGCCCGTCCCCGCTACGCACATCGGCTCCTGGGGCAGCCGCTTGTAGGCGCGGAAAACGTCATTTATCCTGCCGACGCGGGCATCGTGGATGTGACGAAAGCGCCCTACTCCGCGCGGGGCGACGGGCGGGCCGACGACACGGCAGCGATCCAGAAGGCGCTGGACGACCACCCGAGCCAGGGCGCGATCATTTATTTGACGAACGGCATCTACCTCGTGTCCGACACGCTGCACTGGCCACATGGAAATAACCCTGACGGCGAGGAAAGAGAGACGGTGCTGCAAGGACAGAGCCGGGCGGGGACGGTGATTCAATTACGGGACGCCTGCCCCGGCTTCGGCAATGCACGCCGCCCGAAGGCGGCGGTCAACACGGGCCATGCCCCCGCACAGCGGTTCGGCAACGAGATCCATAACTTGACGGTGGACACAGGGGCGGGCAATCCGGGCGCGTGCGGTATTCAGTTCATCGCCAACAACCAGGGCGGCGTTTACGATGTTTCCCTCGTCTCGGGCGACGGGCAGGGCGTGATCGGGCTGGACATGGGCTACACGGACGAGCAAGGGCCGTGCTTGATCAAGAACGTCTCGGTGCGCGGCTTCGACCTGGGTGTCCATGTCGCCACGTCGGTCGCCAGCGAGACTTTGGAACACATCACCGTCGAGGACCAGAACACGGCGGGCATCCGCAACGACGGCCAGCCCTGCACGGTGCGGGACCTCCGCAGCGTCAACGCCGTTCCTGCGTTCGTCGCGGCGGGTGGATTTTCCGTCCTGGTCGGCGCGCATCTCAAAGGGATAGGCATGGCGTCTGGGCAGCCCGCCATCCTCGCGGAAGCGCCGCTCTCGGCACGGGACATCGAGACGTCGGGGTACAAAATCGCCCTGGCCGACCGGGTCGGGGGCAAGCACGACCTGGCCGGCCCCGATCTTCCCTTGTTCCTGAGCAAACCCGCCGCCAGCCTCTTCGGGACGCCCGGCCCGCCGCTCGCCCTGCCGGTCCGCGAGACGCCCGAAGTCCCCTGGGACACGCCTGCGACGTGGGCCGCGCCGCAGAGGTTCGGGGCGCGGGCCGACAGCGGGGCCGACGCGAGCGCGGCCATCCAATCGGCCATTGACTCGGGGGCGACCACGGTCTATTTACCGCGTGGAGACTATAAGATCGGGCACACCATCGTCATTCGGGGCGGGGTCCGGCGCATCCTCGGCTGCAAGGCGAGCCTGAGCATCATCGCGCCGCTGAATGGGCAGGCGCAGCCCGTCTTCCGCTTCGCGGCGGGGAGCGGGCCGGTGGTGACGGTGGAGGGACTGAACACGGACTTCGGGAGCGGCCCGTTCTGGTTCATGGAAGACGATGCGGCGCGGACCTTGGTCCTGCGCCGGCTCGCCATCAACTTCCAGGCGGCGGATGCTTTCCATGGGTCGGGTCCGGGGACGGTCTTCCTAGAGGACGTCGTCGGGCGCGGCTTCCGTTTTCATCATGAGATGGTTTGGGCGCGGCAGTTTAACCCGGAGGGAACGGGGCTGCACGTCTTGAACGACGGTGGGACTCTGTGGATACTAGGGCTGAAGACGGAGGGCGGCGGAACGCTCCTGGAGACGCGGAACGGCGGGCGAACCGAGCTGCTGGGCAGCTTCAGCTACACCACTGACCACGGCAAGCTCGCACCGATGCTGGTAGTGACCGATTCGCAGGCGTCGTTCAGCTTCAGCGAGGTCTGCTACTCCGGCGATCCGTTCGCCGTGGTCGTCCGGGAGACGCGGGGCGGGGTGACGCGCGAGATGACGGCGGCCGACCCGCGCTGGGCCGGCCACCTGACGCTGCTGACGGCGGGCACGCCAGTTCATATCCCGATCAGGAGCCTCGGCGCCCCACCAGAGTGATGGTGACGGCGACGGCGAACACGGCGACAATGGCCTGGATCGGGAATGGGTCTGGAGCAGGCGGTGGAAGGGAAACGATGCCATTCTCGTCCGTCCGGGCCGGGCGGCCGACGTAACGGCCATGCGTGGGCGGGGTGAAACCTTCAGCGAAACGGTTGAGGTCGGCGGCGACATTGGGGCCAACCAGGGGCCGGCCGTGACCGCAGCCGACGGAGAAGGGGTTGAGCGCGGCCAGGAGGCGGACGGACTTTTCGGCTGCCACCCAGTCGCAGGTGAACGGGGTCGCCGGCAGCGAGATCTCCGGTTTTTTGGTCACGAGGGATAGGAGCGAGTCCAGGTTGATCGTGGTGAACGCATCACCGGCCAGCAGAGTGCCGTCCTCGGGACGAAAGTAGGAGACATGACCCGGCGAGTGGCCCGGCGTCGGGTGCCACTCCCAATCGGGCAGGCCGGGCACGCCGCCGCTTTCGGGCAGCGGCAGGAGACGGTCGCCGAGGTCGAGTAGATTCATGGAAAAGACGCGCGAGAGCATCGCCATCGCGCCGCCGACGGTCGGGTCCTTGGGCGGGTACTTAGATCGACCGGTGAGATAGGGCATCTCCAGCGGGTGCGCGTAGATGGGTACGTTCCAGGCATCCGAGAGGACTTGGGCGGAGCCGACGTGGTCGGTGTGCCCATGGGTCAGCAGGATCGCCTCGGGCCGCGCGTCCGAACCGTAGCGCTCGCGCACCGCCGCCTGGATGCGCGCGGCGGTTCCGGGCATCCCCGCATCCACCAGCACCCACGGGCGACCCGGTGCCCCGACAAAGTAGACGTTCTCGACAGACAGCGGCAGCACTGCGACGTTCGGTGCGATCTCTTGCATGGCGTTCTTTCTAGATTCCGTCCTTCTCGTCTTTGTTCTCGTCTTTGTTCTCGTCTTTATTCAGGCGGCTGAGATAGCCCGCGACCACATGGACCAGATGCTCCGGGCTGAACGGCTTGGTGATATACTCATCCACACCGATCTCCACGCCTTTGCGGATGTCTTCCTCCTGGGCCTTGGCCGAGAGCATGATGATGGGCAGGGCGGCCGTTGCCGGGTCGGCCCGCACGGTGCGCGCCACCTCGTAGCCGTCAATACGGGGCATCATGATGTCCAGTAGGACCAGATCGGGCGCGTGGGCGCGGATCTTCTCCAGTGCCTCCTCGCCGTTGACGGCCACCAGCATCTCATGGCCCTGCCGGGCCAGGATGAACTCCATCAGCCGCACGATGGTCGGCTCATCGTCCACCACCAGTATTTTATATGCCATAGGCCTCTTCCTCAAACGCCATTTGTTCTATTGTACCTGACTGGCAGGAGCATCCGGGAGGGACAGGTGAAGAAATCGCGTGCGGCGCAGGGGATGCGGCCCAGGTTTGTCAACCGGGGGGACACGGTATAATGCCACAGACGTAGTTCTTCCAAGAAGCGTCTTAGAAGAAAGGTCTTTCAATGAATAAGGATTTGCAGGGGTTGATTTACGGCGCGAGCGTCGTGTCCATCATTACGGCGATCTACATGTATGCGACCGGCAAGAAGGACACAGGCATCTTTATCGGCCTGTGGGCGCCGACGTTTCTGGCGCTGGGGACGTTCTACAACACCGAGAAACAGGCGGTAAAGGACGAGAGCGTCCCATAAGGGGGCGAATGGGACGACAGAAGCAAGACGAGCGGGGGCAGCCACGAGGCGGCCCCTTGTTTCGTTGTACCCACCTATCAGCGCGGCGGCATTACCACTTGTCCTGGGCGGTGATCATTTCCCATTGGAGGAAGTCCAGGTACACGCGCCCCATCGGGCAGGTGGGATGGTCAGCGCTATAGGCTTCCGCCCATTCCAGCTCTCGGGCCAGCATCAGGAAGCTTTCCTCCGCCGCCGTCCACAGCGTTCCCGCCGGGTTTCCATCCAATCCCTCATCTACTCTTTTGTTGTTCACTGTCGTGTTTTCCCAATCTTCGCGCGATCCTGGTGCCATTATAAACCATTGGGGGGCGGCCTTCAACAGCAAAGGTACTGGTTTTCGCAGGCCTGCTTGGGTTTGGTGGGGGCAAGATGACGGCCCGGCCTCTGTGCAGAGGCCGGGCCGGTGTTCTTACATCGTATCCACTAGCGGTAACCTTTCAATTCCTCTTGTGCCGCCGCACTCGCCTTATCATCGCCCAATGCCGCTGCCTTCGCGTAGGCTCCTTTGGCTCCTTTTTTTCTGATTCAGGTCCAGATGCTTACCGCGGTGATTACTCCCCAGTAATAAACTGATGTTACGCAGTCCCGCCCTGAAGGGCAGGTCTGGGGGGCCTGCGGCCAACCGGTCTGCGACCGGAAGATTAAGACAGGGACTCTCTCCCGCCCGCAGGGCGGTCGGCGTCTCGCCCACCAGACGGGTCGTTTACGGCCCGGTCACAGCCCCTGCGTAACATCAGTAATAAATTACGGGGCTTCTACAGGTCAAGCCTGACACATTTCATGTCATCATCCATGTTGTCCGAAGCCTCGAAGGGGCGGCCCATCCATTTGGACCGGCCCTTTAGGGACGGGGGCATCCGGGTGGGGGGACCCCGCCCCTACACTCCCTGGGCCGCCGCTATGCCAGGCGTCTAGTACCGCCTTAGTATCACGATCTCCACGCGGCGGTTCTGCGCGCGGTGAACGTCCGTATCGTTGGCCGTGATCGGGCGCTGGTCGGCATAGCCGCCGGCTTCCAGCCGCTGGGGGCCGACGCCGCGCGCCTCGAAGTAGCGCAGGACGGTGGTCGCCCGCGTCGTGGACAGCTCCCAGTTGGAGGGGAAGCGCAAGGTGTGGATCGGCAGGCTGTCCGTGTGGCCCTCGACCCGAACGGGGTTCAGCGGGACGGCCTGGCGGATGACATCGCCGACGGTGTTCAGCAGGGCCAGCTCCGCGGGGCGTAGGTCGGCCTGACCGGGCGCGAACAGCATTTTGTCGGTCATGACGGTGACGACGACGCCGCGCTCATTGCGGACGACATGCATGGCGTCCTTGAGGCCCTTCTTCTGGATGTAGGCTTTGACGGCGGTGTAGGCCTTGTCCAGCCCGTCCGCGTCCTGGCGCACTTTGGCATCTTTGATGAAGTCCTCGTTGGAGGGGGATGACTTGCTGGAGTTGATGATGGCCGGCGTCCCGTTCGCTCCCCCGCCGCGCGAGAAGACGGTCGGAGCGCCGCCGATGGCGCTCTGCCCGAAGCCGGAGCGAACGGAGATTGCGAGCTGCTGGAACTTGGCCTGATTCATCACGGACATGGAGTAGAGCATGATGAAGAAGGCCACCAGAAGGGTGATCATGTCGGCGTAGGTCAGCAGCCAGCGTTCGGAGTTCTCGTGCTCCCCTTCCCCGCCGCCTCGTTTTTTCTTGCCTGCCATGGCGCGTGTCTCTTCCTTGTGGTAGTCGCTAGGCCGCCAGGGCGGCTTCCGCCTCGATGACGCGGCGGATCTTGGGCGAGAGGAACGCCTTCAGCTTCTCTTCGACGATGCGCGGGTTGTCGCCGGCCTGGATCGCCAGGATGCCCTCCATCATGATCTCGCGCCCCAGGACTTCCTCGTGCGAGACGGCCTTCAGCTTGTTGCTCAGGGGCAGGAACAGCAGGTTCGCCGAGCAGACGCCGTACAAGGTCGCGATGAAAGCCGCCGCGATGCTCGGCCCCATGCTGCCCGGATCGGAGAGGTTGGCGAGCATATGGACCAGGCCCGAGACGGTGCCGATGACGCCCAGGGTCGGGGCGAAGCCGCCCATCGTCCCGAACAGGTTGGCCCCCTCATGGTGGCGGGCGCCGAGAAAAGCAATATCCGTCTGCAGGATCTCACGGACCAGCTCGGGGTCAGTCCCATCAATGGCAAGCTGGATGCCTTTTTTGAGGAACGGGTCTTCCACCAAGTGGGCCTCTTCCTCCAGGGCCAGCAGGCCCTCGCGCCGGGCCTTTTCGGCATAACCGACCAGGGTCTTGATGATCTGCCCAAAGTCTTCCTTCTTCGACATGAAGGCCTTCTTGACGATGTTGGGCAGGCCGGTCACGGTGGACAGTGGGAAGCAGACCATCGAGGCTCCCAAGGTCCCGCCGAAGACCAGCAGTGCGGCGGAAGGATTGACCAGGGCTGACAGCTCGCCGCCCTCGATGAGGATCGAGCCGAGGAACGCGCCCCAGGCCAGCACCAGTCCGATAATCGTTGCTAAATCCATTGACGTTGTTTCTCCGCCCCCCGCACGCGCCTAGGCGTCCTGGGCGGCTTCCTCCCCGAACCGGATTCCGGCCACCGGGGGGCGCGGGAAGATGCCCGCCAGCCTTCGGAACTCGATGACCCGCGTGATGATCTGTTGGGAGGTCTCGCGCACCAGCAGCTTCTTGCCGGTGACGAGGGTGATGTAGGTATCGGGCTTGGCCTCGACGAACTCGATCAGATCGGCGTTGAGGACGATCTCGCTCTGGTCGAAACGCGTGACGGTAATCATGGCGGGTTTCCTTCTTGGGGCGTGAACGCTCACACCCCGACGCCTCGGAGACTAACGCTTGATTTGGATGACGTCGTTGAGCATTTCGTCCACGGTCGTGACGATCTTCGTATTGGCCTGGAAGCCGCGCTGCGTGACGATCATGTTCGTGAACTCCGTGGATAGGTCCACATTGGACTGCTCCAGGTAACCCGTGCTGATCTTGCCCAGGCTCGACGACAGGGCCGTCCCGATGGAGGGCAGGCCGGAGTTGATTGTCGTGCGGAAAGCGTTCCCGCCGCCGCGCTCCAGCCCTTCCGGGTTCGGGAAGTCGGCCAGCGCGACCTGGCCGAGAATGCGGGTCAGGCCATTGTTGAAGATGCCGGTGACTGCGCCGGTCTGGTCTACGCCGAAGGACTGCAAGGTGCCCGGCCCGAAGCCGTTCTGGGTCGTCGGCGAGGCAGACGACGACCCGGAGATCTGCGTCACGGTGCTGAAGTCCGGCGCGATCGTCTGGGCCACCATCGCGCCGTCGGTCGGCGTCAGGGTGATCCCGCCGGTCGCGCCGCTCTCCTTGCCGGTGTTATCGAAGGTGATCTTGCCGCTGCCGGCCGCGCCGGCATCGCCGGAGGCGCTCCAGTCCCAGGTGTTGGCGGCGGCATCACGGGTGAAGTTCAGGCTGACGGTCTGCTTTTCCCCCAGGCTGTCATAGACGATCACCGAGCGGGTGTAGACACCCGAGGCCGTGGTGGACTCGGCGCTCAGGTTGCCGCCGAAGGCGACGACGGAGGTCGGCTGCACGGCGGTCAGGCCGCCCACGGGGATCGCGAGGCGCGAGGCGGGCGAGATCTGCTGGGTGCTGTCTATCTTGCCGTTCGGGTCGGCCTTCCAGCCGAGCACGAAGGAGCCGTTGGCCCCATTGACCAGGTTACCGTTGCTGTCGAGGGTGAAGGAACCATCACGGGTATAGGAGATTCCCGTGCTATCGCCGAGCATGAAGTAGCCGTTCCCCTGGATCGCCATGTCGGTGGGGCGTGTCGTGCTTTGCAGACCGCCCTGCGCCATCAAGGTGTCAATGGAGCCGACGCGGACGCCCAAGCCCACCTGCTGCGGGTTGGTGCCACCGATGCTGCCGGCGGGGGTGCTGGCGCCCTGCAAGGTCTGCGAGAGCTGGTCCTGGAAGGTGACGCGGCCGGCTTTGTAAGCCGTGGTGTTGACGTTGGCGATGTTGTTGCCGATAACGTCCATGCGCTCCTGATGCGCTTCGATTGCCGAAATACCGCTGTACATGGCCTGTAACATAGTAATTTTGCTCCGTATGGTAAGGCGCGCAGTCTGTCGCGCCTGGATCGAGGTGCGGCGTCCTCGGAGGAGGTCCCGCCACGGGAGTTGATCGAAAGTTGCTTTAGAGGATCATCGCGCTGTCTATGTTCGTGAAGATGTTCTCTTTGAGGGCGTCCTGGGCGACCGCCGTGATGACGGTGCGGTTGGCGACTGAGACGACGAAGGCCGTTTGGTCCATCAGCATCAGGGAGTCTTTGGCCCCCTTCGCCGCCGCCTTGGTCATTGCGGTGCCGAGCCGGGCGACATCGTCGCCCGAGAGTGTGATCTGACGCGAGGCCAGCCGCATCTGGGCGTGCCCAGAGAACTTGACATTGGCGCGGGCCGCCGAGACGGCCAGTGGCTCTACGCCGCCTGCCAGCCGCTCTGACAACACCTGACCGAAGCTTGGGCCGGGCGCGTCTGGTCGGGCGGCGACTGGCGGCCTGGGAACGCTGAGGGGCAGCGCGGTGCGGATTCGGTTTTCCAGGTCTGTCGGGTTCATGGCGGTTTCTTGCTGGACCTTTTCTTGATAGCCCTTACTTGGCGATGCTGGTGACCGTGGACGAGTCCACGCTCTGGCTGCCGATTTGCAGGAAGGTCTTGCCGCCCGTAAGCGACACGGATGTGACCACGCCGGAAATTCCCGGCATGCTGTCGGTAGCCGTCGAAACGGTCTTGCCGATAAGGGCCGCGCTCTGGGCGACCTGGCCGAAGCCGCTGGAATCGGAAAGCGTCTTGTTCAAGTTCTGCATCTGTTCGAGCGAGGAGAACTGGGCAAGCTGCGAGAGGGTCTGTTTCTCGTCCGTCGGCGCGGTCGGGTCCTGGTTCTGCAACTCGTTGACGAGCAGCAGCAGGAACTGGTTTTTGTTGGTCAGCGAGTCGTTCGCCGTTGCGGTGCCGTCGGCCGCGACATTGGTCGCGGTCCCATTGACATTGGGCGGGGTGATCGTCATGGTGTTCTCCTGAGCCGCGCTTCGGATAGGCTCTTAGGCGCGCATGTCTATTTGGCCGGTCGTGGACCGCCGGGCCGTTTCCATCGGGGCGGCGTCTTCCAGCTCTGGGGTGATGTATGCCCCGCGGTAGGACGGCGGCGGCTCCCCTCCGTGTCGGCCACCGCTCGATCCGCCTGACGCCATGGAGGACATTCCGTTGCCCAATGCGCCGGACATCCCTGTCCCTTCCGACATCCGTGTCCCTTCCGACGTCCGTGTCGTTTCCAACATCCTTGTCTCGCCGGACATCCGTGTCTCGCCGGACAT
>JANLUQ010000087.1:0-1702 GCA_031363565.1 Armatimonadota bacterium
GGTTTCGGCCTGCCCCCGCAGGGCCTCGACGCGGCGGCCCAGGCTGGCGGCGACCACAGGGTCGGTCTCCCCCGTCGCCTCCGAGGCCAAGCGGGCGGCGACCGCTTGCAGACTGGCGTCGCTGTCCGGGACGCCATCCAAAGTCTGGGGCGGCAGAGACTCGATGGCCCCACCCAGGGCGCGGATGGCCTCACGTACGCTCCGCTCGGTCTCCGCCTGGCCCGTCGCCAGCGGGTCGAGGTGCATAGCCCCCCAAACCAGTTCCAGATACATCCCCAGCAAGGGGCCATCATTGCCCTTTTGCAGCAGGGCGTTCTGGAGTCGGGTGATCTCCGGCTCGGTCAGACGCGTGTAGGTACTGGTCTGCGGCTCGATGGAACCCCGTTGTATGGGCTGTACGGGGAAATTCGTGTACGTCTGCCGCCACAAGACCACGAGGGCCGTGCAGCAAAAGAGCGCGCCCCAGAACGAGAAATGGAAAATCGCCGACATCACACCTGCCGCGAACAATATCCCGATGACGCGCTGCCAGGTGAAAGCCGATGCAGGCTTCGGCAATGCCTGGACGCGGCCGGAGGAGGACACGGATGGGCCTGCCGCCCACCTGTCCCCGCTTTTACCGACACACAGCAGGCGGTCTTCCAGCACCTGTCGGCAGTGCCTCGGCCCCAAATCCTCCGGGTAGATCTCCATGACGCACCCTTCTCACAGCAATATCATATCGCCCGGCGGCGGCTGAACAGCCCGACGAGGACGGCTAAAATCAGGACCCCGCCTAGTGCCAAACTCAGCCAGCGCACATAGTCCGCGCTGTTGAGCAGCAGGACGCAGAGGACCAGGCCGATATAAGTCACCAGCCCGATCAGCAGTGCGATGCGCGCCGCCGCGGCGGGGTCGCCGCGCTGGTTCAGGCCGCGCGTCGCCGTGTAGGAGACGAACGGCAGCAGCAGCAGGCAGATGAGCAGGCCGACGCCCAGCACGACATAGCGCGTGAGCGGGCTGGCAACGACGAACTGGAAATCGTCGGCAGGCGAGGTTGGATAGCGGACGCCGCCGATGTCCCCGGCCTGCGCCTCAAAGTAGTAGCGGTATTCGCCGCTCTCGGTCGGTGAATAGGGCCAGGTGACTGCGACCCCCGTAGACGGCTCGCCCACGGACGCCTTGCCGGGAACAGTGACGGTCTCGCCATTCGGGGTCAGCACGACCATGGACAGCTTTGTCGGCGTGTCGCCGGTGTATTTGAGGGAGAGCGCCATCAGCTCATGGAGTTTCACCTCGGTCGGCAGAGAATGGGAGTCATTCAGTTCCAACTTCGGCGGGGCGGCAGCGACCCCGGCGGCAAGGAGGCAGAGCAGGCTAAAGGCCAGGATGATTCGGCTCAGGATGATTCGGGTGAAGACAGGTTTCAAGGGCGCGTGGCCTCCTCGGAAGGGTCGGTTAGAGACGACACGAGGGCCTACGGCGATCCCCACTGTCTCTACGGATGCTTCCCGATTATTGTGACACATAACGTGAAAAAAGGTTGCAGGGGATTTCTCCTCTCCCCGCGACAAGTCGCGACCCTCCCCTCAGAGGGAAGGGGGTGTGGTGGAGGGTATGACCGTCTCATCCAAGGGCCTTCCGGTCACGACAGGCTTACGACAAACAAGTCTCACCCCCTTTGACCCACCCTTCCCTCCGAGGGGAGGGTCGCGACTTGTCG
>JANLUQ010000104.1:0-2141 GCA_031363565.1 Armatimonadota bacterium
TAGAAGGCGGGCAAGGCGCGTCCTCCAGGGCGCGCCAGCGGAATTAGGCTCTCAGCCCCCGCCCACAGCGTCATGCCGCCCCGGAGAGGTTCCGGGGACGGCACGAAGCGCCAGGTACACACAATGAGAACTACCATGATCACCCAACCGGACCTGCCCACCATCCGCAACCGGGCATACGCGGCTACGGACGGCCTCGTCCAGGTCAGCTACGACATGGACGGCGCCTGTGAGCCGTCGCGCTGGCTGGCGTTCGTGTCCGTGGACCACGGCAATGCGGCCAGCAACGCCGAGTTCCTGCGGCACGTCCACCGGGACGTCCTGGCGCTGATCGCCGAGGTGGAGCGCCTCACTTCGAAAGCCCGGTAAAAACAGCACCGACTATTTTCCGCTCAAAATCGCCCCACGGAACTATCATGCGCCGGAAGACGCGGGGCGACTGCCTCAGCCCCCACACAAAGGAAAACCATTGACCATGACACGACAAGAACACCGCCGCGAGGCCCGGTCCCGCAGGCAGCCACCCGTTCGCTTGGAATTCTCGCTGGCCGAGGCCCTTGCGCTCCAGACCGTCGCCCTGCGCGATGACGACATCGTCTACAACTCCACGCTCCACGTGCACGGCGTGTGCCGCCCATCGGAACTTCTCGCCGTGGCCGAGGAACTGGGCGAGGGCGTGCGCTTCCGCGTGGCCTTGCTGCCCACCGCCCGGCCGCACCTGGGCCAAGTGATCGCCCTGTACCCCGTGGGCCGCAAGCCGCTCCGCCACAACGGGGTGGACGTGCCGTTCGTGTCCATTTTTCGGCGCGCTCAGTTCGACGGGATTTACGCCCGCCTCGTGGCGACGAACCAGAAGCCCCAGCGCCTCTTCCCGGTCAACCACGACGGCGACTTGGGCTTCGTGGGTGAGGCGGGCGCGGGCTACACCGCCGACACCCTGGACGAGACGCTGTCCCTGGGACGAGACCCTGGCCCTGGGCGCGGGGCGCTGAACACGAACCGATCCCAAACTCAGCACCGGCAGAGCCGGCGCGACGGCGTTCCCATAGACAGGCGCAACGTCGTCCGTCTCCTCGACGGTGACGGCCTCCCCGCGGGTCCCTCCCCGACCCAGGTCCTCGTCGACGCCGTGGCAATGGCTGCGGGGCTGCTGGACTGGAGCAAGGACATCGTGTGCTACACGCCGGCGATCGGCTACCCCGGCGTCTTCCCGGTTCATGAACTGATGCAAGCCTCACTGGCAGTGAGCGACTCCCACCGGGCGAGCACCTACGCCACGGCGGCTCACTACATGGTCGGTCAGGGGGTGGACCGCGGCGTTTACATTTTCCTCGCCCCGGGCGTCTGTGGCCCGGCGATGCAGGCCCACGAGATGGAGGCCGTGCAATCGCTTATCGCCGGCCGCAATCTCCCCATCGCGGTGCTCTACCGGCGCGCCGACTTCGACCCGCTGCACCACGCGATGGCCGACAAGCCCCAGCGCGTCTGGCCCGCCGAGGAGGACGGCGGGCTGTGGTACTTCGGGCGCGCAGGCGGTGAGCGCCTCGTCGGGGCCACTCTGGCGGAAACCCTGGCCGCGACCATGGATGGAACGCCGGCTGCGTCGGCGGAACGCACGGAATGGACCGCCTGAGTCTTGGCGGTGCAGGCGCTCGGGCTGAGCCAGATCAGTCCCTGGGACTGCACAGGTGCCGCTACGCCGGACTCAAGCTTCCTGTCCATTTCCGTTATGCGCTATCTTCAGGCCCTCTTCATCTTCAGGCCCTCTTTCAGCGTCTGTCGGTCAGGGCCAGCGGGGCGCGGTGGTGGGCCCGACAGGAAGGGCAGATCCGTGGTGCCATCCCCGTCAGAGGCCGCAGGGGACTGGCTACCACGGCCGCAAGGAATTGGCTACCACGGCGGCTCGGAGCGGTCATCGGGATAGCCCTTCGGCCCGTTCCACAAGGCCTCTTGGTCACCGCCCCGTTCTTTCTCGGGTGCGGCGGCCTGGCACGCGGCCCGAGCCGAGTGGCGAGGAAGGGAGTCGTATTCCCTGCGCCGCACCACCGCCTCGTCCTGCTGACTGTCCCAATCCTCAGTCCGCCTTGATCCTCAGTCCGCCTTGATCCTATGTGTAGAACTGGCAGGTGTAGTCGCCGCTG
>JANLUQ010000105.1:0-2064 GCA_031363565.1 Armatimonadota bacterium
GTGACTTCGACTCGATCTTCACCCCGAACAAGCCGGTCATCTTTGCCTATCACGGCTACCCGTACCTGATCCACCGGCTGACCTACCGGCGCACCAACCACGACAACTTCCATGTCCGGGGCTACAAGGAGAACGGTACCACGACGACACCCTTCGACATGGTGGTCCTGAACGACCTGGACCGCTTCCACCTGGCGACGGACGTGATTGACCGCGTGCCGTCGCTGGGCTACCGGGCCGCGTACCTCAAGCAGATGCTCCGGGACAAGCTGACCGAGCACTACCTGTACGTCCGCGAACACGGCGACGACATGCCCGAAGTGCGCGACTGGACATGGACGCACGAGGCATCGGCGACACACGCGCCGAAGACGGAAGACGATAACTGAGGGGGCGCGTTATGAACATCCTCGCCCTGAACGTCGGCAGCTCCAGCCTCAAGTTCCGGCTGTTCCAGATCACGCCGGACGCCGAAAAGGTTCTGACCGAAGGCACCGTCGAGCGCCTGGACGCGAGCGCCCTCCCGGACGCCGCCCAGAAAGCCATCGAGCAGTGCCGACCGTTCGGAATTGATGCTGTGGGGCACCGGGTCGTGCAGGGTGGCGCGCGCTTCTTCGGACCGACGCGCGTCACCCCGGACGTCCTTCAAGACCTGCACGGCCTGGAAGAGCTAGATCCCCTGCACAACCCGACCGAAGTGGCCTTGATCGAGGCTGCCCAGCGTCTCCTGCCCGCTGCACCCTCCGTTGCCGTCTTCGACACTGCCTTCCACCGCACCCTGCCCGAAGTGGCATGGCGGTATGCCTTGCCCGCCGACCTGTCCGACCGGCTGAGCCTGCGCCGTTACGGCTTCCACGGCATTTCTCATCGCTATGTCTCGGGGCGGCTGCTGGACTGCCTGGGGCGTGAACCGGCGGGGACAAGGCTCATCACCTGCCACCTCGGCAGCGGGGCCAGCGTGTGTGCCCTCTTGGGCGGCGAAAGCGTGGACACCAGCATGGGACTGACGCCCCTGGAGGGCCTGGTGATGGGAACGCGCTCGGGTGATTTAGACCCCGGCCTGCTGCTGTACCTGCTGCGGACGCAGGGCATGACGCCCGAGCAGCTTGATGACCTGCTCAACCACGGGAGCGGCCTCAAGGGCCTGGCAGGCCGGAGCGATGTGCGCGACTTGGAGCAGGCGGCAGGGAAGGGGGACAAGCAGGCCGACATGGCTTTGGAGATCTTTGCCTACCGTGTCCGCAAGTACCTCGGTGCCTATGCCGCCGCCCTCGGTGGATTGGATGCTGTCGCTTTCGCCGGTGGCATCGGCGAGCGTGGGGCGGGGATGCGTACCCGTATCTGTCGGGGACTGGACTTCCTCGGCATGAGTCTGGACACCGACCGTAACGGGGCGGCGACGGGAAGCAAAGCGGCGCGGATCAGCGCGGAGAGTGGCCCTACGCAAGTCTGGGTGATCCCGACGGACGAGGAGCGCCAGATCGCCCGCGAGGTCGCCGCCCTGTTCTGATCGCCAGTGTGAACGATGGTCACGAAGTCAAAGACGCGGTAACGTCAGTGATTAAAATCACTCGCCCCTCGCTCGACCTAAGCTCACGCCAGGCGTAAGCACCCGGCGAAATCAGGTACAATCTCCCCCACGATGACACAGACCACCCTCACCCAGATCAACGTCTACCCCGTCAAATCGCTCGGCGGCTATTCGGCGGCCGTGGCGAACGTTGAGCCGCGCGGCCTGCAATACGACCGGCGCTGGATGCTCGTCAACGGCGAAGGCCGGTTCCTGAGCCAGCGCGATCTGCCGCGCATGGCGCTCATCACCACTGCGGTCGAGGCGGACGGTCTGACCCTGCACGCCCCCGACTTCGCGCCTCTGTGGGTTCCATTGCACTCGCCCGGCGAGGCCAATGAAACCGTCAGCGTGTGGAGGAGCGTTTGCCAGGCGGTGCCGGTGGGCGCGGAGGCCGACCGGTGGTTTACGGACTACCTGCACGTTCCCTGCCGCCTCGTATTCATGCCTGACGAGACGCGGCGGCTGGTCAATCCCAACTACAGCGCGGGCGA
>JANLUQ010000121.1:0-6384 GCA_031363565.1 Armatimonadota bacterium
GTAGGTAGAGCCGTCAATGCCGCCGGGTTGCGGCGCCTTCGAGATGGTCGGCGTCAGCTCGTCATAGTCCTGGTTGTACTGGGTGTAGGCCAGGCCGATCTGGCGCAGGTTGCTCTCGCAGGTGGCGCGGCGGGCGTTCTCGCGGACTTTCTGGAAGACGGGGAACAGGATGGCGGCGAGAGTCGCGATAATGGCGATGACGACGAGCAGCTCAATCAGGGTAAACCCCCGGCGGCAGTGTGACATTCGGTGTGATTTCCTTCCCGGCAAAACTGCTTATAGGATACTCGGGGCGGGGAAGGAAGTCCGTTAAGAAAATGTTAAGGTTGTATTAAGTTATCGTTAAGGGCGTGTAACAGTCGCGAGGGGGATGGCTTTACCGAGGCTAAGGGGGCAGCATTCGGGCGGCACATGGGGCCGGAAGACCCTTTATCGCGGCTTTATTTGAATTTATCTTCTCCCCATACGCTTTGGCATACATTATGCATGGAGGAAAAACAAGCATCTATGACAGGAATTTATGACGACGGGAATTTATGAATCAGGACCTCATTTTGACGATGGACAGCGCGATACCCATTCTGCCCCCGGATGAACGGGAACGCCTCGAAGCGCTCCGCCGCTACGGCGCATTCGGGCTGCTGCGTGCCGCCGTTTTCGACGACATCTCGCGGCTGGCGGCCTTCATCTGCCGGACGCCTATCTCGCTGATCACGCTGATTGACACTAACCGGCAGTGGTTCCTCTCACAGAGCGGAATCGAGGCCTGCGAGACCTCCCGCGAGGCGTCCTTCTGCGCCCACGCCCTCGTCGGGACGGAAATGCTGATTGTCGAGGATGCCAAGACGGATGCCCGGTTCGCCCGCAATGTGATGGTGACGGGGGAGCCATTCATCCGCTTTTATGCGGGCACTCCCCTGCTGACCCCGGACGGCTATGCTCTGGGCACCCTCTGCGTCGTGGACTGCGTTCCGCGCACTCTCAGCCCCGAGCAGAAAGACACCCTCCGCTCTCTCAGCCACTTGGTGATGACACAGCTTGAGATGGCCCGGCTGAAGCGCGAGCTTCACACCCTCCAACAGTCCTTCACTCCGCGTCCCGCGCCGCGCGGCGACCACTCCTAGAACATCACCCTCTCACTGCGGATTCGCCTCATTTCCGTGCCTTACGCGGCCCATCCTCATGTTCCGGCGGCTTTTTGTCGGTGAGATGGGCTGGAAGATCGGCCAGAAGGATAATTTCGGCACAGGCAGGACGAAAAGGAAACGCTGACAGAAACATGGAGGAGGGGGATAGAAGAAGCCCAACACGGAAAGATCCGGAAAGCCAAACGGCTTTTTTATTAGATGTTCCGCAGAATAAAATTTGGCCTGGAAGTTTCACAAGATATTGTGTTGTTGCTATCCGAGGAGGCACTACATTTATGGGGGCAGAATTGTTTCACGGAATATCTCTTCTCAATCAGGCGAACCTTCAGACTTCACAGCAGGCTGAAATCTGAACCAATCGAGATGGAATAACTCACCGGGGCCGCCGTGGAAGACAAGGCAGAGGTCATGGGTACCTGCCGAATTTTTCAATTGGGTGGACACGGTACGGTACGAGGCCCAACCGCCCGTTTCAGGGACTTTACATTTCCCCAAAAGCTCTCCGTTCGGACTGCCACGACGTATTTCGACCGTGCCGCCCCGGGGATGGGCACAGGAAAGATGCAGGGAGATCAAGCTGTTTGCGGGAAGGTTTCTGACATTCGGGAACACGAGGCTGCTCTGCGCCCCGAGACCACGCACTTCGAATCCGCCCGCCGGGCATTCTTTTTTGACGCCGTGGATGAGACGGAAGTAATTTTCCGCCTCGATACGCGGCGCAGACGCATCGTATTGACCAACACCGAGGCGGTTGAGATACACTGGCTCGATCTCTCCATTGTCCCGGTAATGCACATAGCTAATGACACTGTTGCGAAAATGCGCACTGCTGCCGGGAAAGCTCTGGTCGTTGCAGATGAAATACCACTGATGGTGCAGCTCGAAGAAAGACCCGTGCCGATCCATCGTCAGGCCACGCTGAAACTCGGGGGCTGTCCGCTCGGGAACAATCACCGATCCTTTGTAGTGATACGGGCCGTACAGCGTGTCGGACATGGCATAGTAGCAGCCCCAGGAGAGATAGTATTTACCCTGATACTCATGCAGAAACGGCTTATCATCGAGCTTGCCGGGGCCGTATGGCCCCGCTGGGGACGTGACGATGAGCCGGCGCGGGGTCTCTGCCAGAGAAATCATATCGTCATTGAGATTCGCTAGGAAATAGTCCCAGGTTCCAAACACGATGTACCCTGTGCCGTCGGCGGCCTGGAAAATGCCGGGGTCTCGCGCCTCCGTCGGAGATAGACCCTCGGGGATCAGCGGCTTACCCAGGGGATCGTGCCAGGGGCCTTCCGGCGAATCGCCCATGACGACCCCGATATTGCGCGGCCCCATCGAGAAGTAGAAATAGTACTTGCCGTTGCGGCTGATCGCGTCGGTCGCCCAGCAGTCCCCGGAGGGCCGACCAAAATAGGTTTCCGTGGGCTTGAGCGTGCTGACCTGACGCCAGTGAACGAGATCATCTGAGGCCCAGACCCACCAGTTTTCCATATGGTAATTGGTAGCAGTCGGGGAAGCATCGTGCGTGGCATACAAATACGCACGATCGCCATACACCCGCACCTGCGGGTCACAGATTCCCTTTCCCGGCAGGAGAGGATTTCCTGCGATGGCCGCGTCATGCTCTGGCAGGGCGGCGTTCCCCCCAGCATCTGCCTGAATCTGGGTCAGCAGCACCAGCAGCAGTGTGATACTTACGAGGAAAGGACAGGTCAGCATACTTTTATCTCCTGGACACTTACGTCAACGGATTATGTCGAGAATGTGCGGAACAATTCCCAGTGCATCAGCGCTCCGACCAGGCTCCAGAAGGAGCCGGTCACGAAATCGCCGAGGATCAAGCCGAGAAACAGCGGCAGCATCTGCCGGTAGATTTTGATGCCGCCATAGCGCAGCAGCAGAGTTTTGCAGACCCAGGCGATCAGCATATCCAGCCAGAACAGATCGTTGGCCCAGGACGTATTCAGCACATAGCCCGTCGTGGACAGCGGGAAAGACACAAAGCGCGCCCGCAGCAGGGCCAGGAAACCGGTCATGGCGGCTCCCGCGACCATGCCGAGCAGAGCGGTGTGGTTCGGGGATTTGGGATGCTGAAGCCATTTCTGGACACTGTTCCAGGGCGCGGAGCCTTCCATGACGCGCCACTGGTTGACATGGCCGGTCGCGGCACCACTGGTGTAGTACAACTGCAAGTCCCAGAGCAGGGCGAACACCAGCGAGACCGCCGCCGCTGCCATCAGCGCCGCCGGGATGCCGCGCATGCTTCCGCCAGCTCTTTTTTGCCCGATAAACGCCTGCAGTTGATGCGGCATCGAGGCGGCCCGGTAGTCGCTGTTGAACCAGGACAGCATTCCCATGTGGACTTTATCCATCGTACCAAAGTTGGTCGTGCCGCCGATAGTCGTCAGAATGCTCTGGGGGTCAATCCAGCCGAGGTAGGGGGAAAGCACCGCCGTTTCCGCTTCCAGCCGTGTCAGTGCCAGCAGTATGACGAGGTAGACTCCCAGAAACACGAGCGGCAGCCAGAACGCCCCCCCCGAGGACCAGACAAACGCGCAGAGCGCCAGAAAGCCGCCCGCGAAGCCGAGAACCGCCAGACGGGCGCTCATCGGCTCCTGCCGCTCCTGTCCATCCGGGTCGCCGCGCAAAGCCCGCCGGAAGTAGCCCCCGAAGTAAGTCCAGCCTTGCCACAGAACCGCGATTCCCAGCGCCAGCCAGGCTCCCCACGCCTGGTAGGACGTGTACGGGAACTGCGTAGAGCCATCGGAAAACTGCCCGGATGCGCCTGCGTCCCGCCAGTTTTCGGAGACCCCCCAGAAATTCAAGACTTTCCGCACGAAGTAAAAGAACCAGAGAGAAAACAGCACATCGGTATTGATGAGATAGCCGAAGCCGACACCCGCGGGGTGAATGCCGCCGAACATCGGGCTGAAACTGCTCAGTGGAAATGACAGGCCCGCTGTAAGGTCGCGGGCCGTATTGACCGGAAACGCGGGAATACTGGGCAGGATGCTGGCGAGCGAATTCAGCGAATGCAGGAGACAGGGCACGGCGAAACCCAGCCAGAGCAGCTTGCTGCGGTAAATCGGGGCATCTTCGCGCGTCATTTCCAGAGGCAGCAAGATGACGGGGAACGGCAGATGCTCTTCTTCTTCCCAGCGCCGCCGGACGATCACGCCCAGACACAGGGTCGTCCAGAGCAGCAGCAGAAAGAACAGCCCCCAGACTCCGAGCGGCACGGCCCAGGCCCGCATGATCCGCGGCACGAAGAACGTCGCGTTGCCCTGATAAAAGCCCTTCAGCACATCCGGGTCACGCGGGCCGATATAGGGCGGCAAAAGATGCCAGAGTTCGTGCCAGCCATTGTTATTGTTGGCATAGTAGAAAGGATTGGAAAGAAACGGCAGAAAAAATCCCATGTTGCCGACGCCTGCGACGACGCTGGATATAGACAGAAGGGAATAAAGCAGCATCAATTCCGGCTGGTTCAAAGCCGCCCGCCCGGCGGACAGCCGCCGGGCCAGCAGGTTCACCAGAGTGATCAGAAACAGCAGAAACGTCACACCGAGAAAGAGCGTGGAGATAGTGATCTCCGTCACCCCAGTCTTCATCTCCGAGTTCGCGATCCAGCCGGTATTGAGGGCGATGAGCGGCAGAGCGACCAGCCACACGATTCCCCAGCGCACCGGTTTCGGGGTCGTCTCCAAAGTTTCCGCCGAAGCTGCGTTCTCTGCCGCGTGCTGCGTTTGTGTGATCATAAATGCGGTCCATCAAATCCGTGCGTAATGAATCTCCGAGGGGGGCAAGCCCCCTAGTATCACCGCTCTTCCGGGGCCGCGTCTGCCGGAGAGAACAAGAGCCGTAGGTTCTCCTCCTCGGGACTTTTGCCCTGGTTTTGCGGGCCTCTTGCCCTGGTCTCGAACTCGTAGCGCTGGGCAACCTCGTGGCTGAGGCGCACCCGTTCGGATTCCACGCCGGGGCGCAGCAGAGCGTGCCGGCACTTGACCACAAAGACGAAGTGGTAGTGCAGGTCGTAGACACAGCGCAGGTCGTAAACACAGTGGTGGGCGTGTCGCAGGGGTGTGAGTGGCGTCATGCCTCTATTATAGCCCCCCACGTCCAGGCTCCCCTAAGGGCCGCAGCCCTGAGCGGACACGCAGGCCTGGATGGGGGGTGCCCTCCATGGCCCGAGGCCTGCGCAGGCAGGTTAAGAGCCAGACAATTCCGAGTCCACGGAGGTGGACTTTATACTTTTGTTGCCGCGATTTTAATCGCCTATTTCGCCGATCTCTCGCTCTAACTGCGACAAGAATGCCTCGATAAAGACCGCGCGTTCCCGCGCCATTCCCCTTGCCGCCTCGGTGTGCATGGTCTCCGGCAAGCGCAGCAGCTTCCGTCCAAAGTGATCCAGCGTCCACTGCTTGTCGTCAAGTTCACGCCATCGTGAGAATGGGTCTTCGGGGTCGTAGAACGGGCGGTTCATCGCCGCACCGACGGCAAAGCAGCGAGCGATGCCAATGGCCCCCAGCGCGTCCAGCCGGTCGGCATCCTGCAAGATCTTCGCCTCTAATGTCACGGGCACGACGCCTAGCGAGAAGGGGTGGACGCGGATGCAGTAGGTGATAGCCTCGATGCGCGTCTCGGGGTAGCCTTCCCCACGCAACACATCCGCCGCGCGCTCGGCGCAGAGTTCTCCCGAACGGGGTGAATTAGGATGGTTCTTGGGGAGGGAGAATAGTTCGTGCAGCAGGGCGGCAGGGAGGGCAACATCTAAATCAGCCCCCTCCGTCTCTGCGATGAGATGGGTGCTGACGGCAACGCGCTTGACGTGTCCGAAGTCGTGTGCCGACTCGACGGTCCGGGCGGCCGCACGGGCGATCTCTTCCAAGCGGTGGATTTGCTGTGGCGACATGGGAGTTCAAAACAAAAAAGCGGGAACCATACCGGTTCTCGCTCTCCGTCGGCCTCTGTTCTTGGCGACGATAGATGCAGTATATCATAAAGTGGGATAATTGTCAAGTTAGGACCCGCTCGTATAAAGTCTGCGGAAAGAGTGGATAAGAAGCTCTTTCCGGGTGCGGTCTTCCCTTCTTGGCGGTGAGAGAGGCACAAATACCAAGACGATCCATCCCATCAGTATCTTCCAATTGTCTCAAAAACGCCCAGAGCCGATCCTCTCCCCGCGACAAGTCGCGCCCTCCCCTTGAAGGGGAGGGGGTGTGAAACGGGGTTGATC
>JANLUQ010000146.1:0-4631 GCA_031363565.1 Armatimonadota bacterium
GCTCCATTGCAGACACCGCAGCAGCGCGAACGATTTCCGAATGAAGCCTACACCATCAGACCATGCCGGCCCACAGCGCATCGGCCCATGCTTGCCTCGCTGATCCCCTTGTGTGCGGCACTGGCCGCATGCCTCCTCCCGCTCCCAACCCGCGCCGACGCCTTGGGCGATGCCCTGGACCGCATCCTGAGCATCCCCGCGCTGAGGGGCGGCATCACCGGCGCGGTCGTGCAGCGGGTGGGCGACGGCCAAATTCTCTATACCCGCGAGGCGGACCGGCGGCTGATGCCCGCCTCCAACCGCAAGCTGTTCACATCCGCCGCCGCCCTGGAAGTGCTGGGGGGCAGGTTCACCTTCAAGACGGATGTGCTGGCGACATCCAAACCTGATGCTGAAGGAACTCTACGCGGCGACCTCTGCCTGCGCGGCGTGGGCGACTCGCTGCTGTCGCCGGTCGACCTGGACGAGATGGCAAAAGAGGTCGCTGGGGCGGGGGTCCGGCGTATCGAGGGCCGGGTCATCGGCGATGGCGGCGTCTTTCAGGGCGGCCCGTATGGGGAGGGATGGTCATGGGATGACCTGCCCTATTACTACGCCGCCCAGGTGGCGGGCCTGGAAGTCAGTCGGGGCGTTCTTGCCGTCCATGTGACGGCGGGGGTACATGTGGGGGACCCAGTGCGGGTGGCCGTGGACCAACCGACCGCCTACCTGCCCCTTGTCAACACCGCCGCGACCGGCGACAAGACCGCCGCCGATACCTGCGACATCTCGCGGCCTGCGGGCCACAACCTCCTCGTGGTCACGGGCATTGTCCCCGTGGGCGGCAAGGCGGACGGTATCGTCACCGTCGAGGACCCTGCCCATTACGCCGCCACCGTTTTCAGGGAGACCCTGCAGCGCTTGGGCGTCCAGGTGACCGGCCCGGCGATGAGCGGGGTGCGGCCCGAGGCGGCGACGGTCCTGCTCGGGTCACACGTCAGCGTTCCCCTCTCCCTCTACATCGCCCGGATGAACAAGCCGAGCGACAACCTGCTGGCCGAAAGTCTGGTCCGCACGCTGGGCGCAGTCAAGGGCAAGGCGGGGACCTATGGGGCGGGCCACACCGTCGAAACGGCGTTTTTCAAGACGCTGGGCCTGGACACAGATGTGATTAACCTGGCAGACGGGTCGGGCCTGTCCCGGTACGACCTGGTCACGCCGCACGTCGTCGCTGATCTGCTGCGCGCCATGCACGGCAAGCCGGACTGGCAAGCCTACTATGCCTCCCTGCCCATCGCGGGCGTGGACGGCTCACTCCGAGGCCGGATGAAGGGGACGGCGGCGGCTAACAACGTCCACGCCAAGACCGGCTCAATGAGCGGCGTCAGCAGCCTGTCCGGCTATGTCACGGGAAAGGGCGGCGGCCTCTATGCCTTCGCGCTGATTATGAACAACTACCCCGGCAGCGAGGCCGACGTTCAGGCGGCCCAGGACCAGTTCGCCGTCACGCTTGCCTCGACACTTTGACCGGCAGGATAACCGCCGCCTGCCGTCGAATAAGGCGGCAGCTAGATTTCCAGGAGGCACCATGCTGACACCACAGCAGCGCGAACAGTTTTTGGCCGAGGGCCACATTGTCATCAAAGGCGCGTTCCCGCGCGAGGCTTCGCTCCAATGGGTGCGCGAGGAGTGCGCGCGGGTCGGGTACGACGTGGATGACCCACGCTCATGGCGCAAGGGGTATGAGCGGATGGAACTCAGCCGCCATGAGCCGCTGGCGGATTACGCGCCCGCCGCGTGGCAGGCTTCGTGTGACCTGATGGGCGGCGAGGAGCGTGTCAAGAACCGGCCATCCATCTCGCTGTTCGCGATGAACTTCAAGCAGGGAGCGGACACGCCCTATCAGCCGCCGTCCGCCGAGTCGGCCGGCTGGCACAAGGACGGCTGGCATTTCCTTCACTTCCTGGATAGCCCGGAGCAGGGACTTTTGGGCATCCCGCTGTTTACCGACGTTCTCCCCCAGGGCGGCGCGACCTTTCTGGCCGTGGATTCGGTCCCGGTCATCGCCCGTTATTTGGCCGCCCACCCCGAAGGCGTCGGGCCGGATGACTTCGATACCAAGGCTTTGCTGGCTGAGTGCCATGACTTCCGCGAAGCGACCGGCGAGGCAGGTGATGTGTACCTCCTGCACCCCTATATGCTTCACGCCGTCGGCCAGAACGTCTTGCAGCGCCCCCGCGCCATCACCAACTTGTGCTATGAGCTGCGCGAGCCGATGACCCTGAACCGCCCGGACGGTGACTACTCCCCCATTGAGGCCGCTGTCCTGCGCGGCCTGGGCGTGGACCATTATGACTTCCAACCGACCCGGCCCCGCTACCATACGCCGGACTACGGACCGATCAACCGGGCGCAGCGGTGAGGGGCAGCCTCGGCCCGGTCATGGGCGGGGCGTGATGTCGTCGAGTGCCAGCCAGACGGCCTCGATTGCGGGTTTGGAGAGCGATCCAAGCCTCTGCCCCACGAACTGTCTGTCTACCGCCGTGAGTTGAAAGACCAGTGCGACCGAAGGGCGTTTCAGGCCGTTCTCCGTCGTTGCTTCTACCAGTGCCGTGCCGGGGAAGCGCAAGGCGTCCAGTTGCGTGGTCAGTGGGACGAGCAGGATCGTCGGCAGTCTCGCCATCGCCTCGGCGGACTGCATCACGATGGCCGGACGCCGTCCAGCCTGCGCGTGACCGCCGCGCAGTGGGAACTCGACCCAATACAGGTCGGCGGGATTCATACGTCGTCTTCCTCATAAGGGAACTGCGCCCAAGAGTCCGTGCCGAGCGCCTGCCACTCCTGAATCTCCTGCGCCAGTTCCGCGCCCATAGGTGCATCCGTCAGAGGCACCAACAGCAGGCCGGAACGGGTCTCGATGAGGCGCACCGAAACCTCCGGCCTCAACCCGTATCGTTCCTGCACATCGCCCGGCAGCGTCATCTCACCGCTGCGCCCGATTGTCATGGTGGTCATGGTTGCATCCTCTGGGGCTAGTATACCTGAAACAAGAAAGACCCGGCCTCTGCGTGAGGCCGGGGCTGTTCAACCGCCTGCCCCTCAGCGGCCCGGCTTTTCCAGAAATCCGATGCGGTCCTGCCAGTCCTCGTCGCTGCGCTGCTCCCACAGTAGGATCAAGGCGCGGGTCAGAGTCCCGAAGTCGTTGCTGGGGATCGTCTGGTCGTCTACGAAAATCACCCCCGCATGGCTCTCCCCCTCGGCATACACTTCTGCAAGAAGCGGCGGGATCGTCTTCTGGTCGTAAGTCACCAGTGTCAGCCCTTCCTCGCGGGCCGCTTGCAGTAGAGCCGCGTCCGGGCGGCCCTCGAACGCACCACCCCGCCAGGTGTGAACGCTCTCAACGGCCTGGGCAGGCCGATGGTGCCTGACTTGGGCGGCGACAGTCTGACTAATGTTCTCGTCCAGCAGCAGGGAGAGGCTCATCCGAGTGGCCCGTTCAGGACAACCTCAGCCAAGTCCTGATCGGTGAGCGTGATGCGCTCGATCTGCGGCAGGAGCCGCTTGAGGTGCTCAAAACCGGCCTCCGCCTGAGAAGTAGAGGCTGTGTCCGGGGCGACCTCGTTGATGATCAGCCGGGCAATGGTCAGCTTCTCGCGCGTGGAAAGCGGCTTGATGCTTTGTTCGTAAACCTGATGGGCGGTCATGGGTTCATCCTCTGGAGCGAGTATACCTGAAACAAGAAAGACCCGGCTCGCTCAAAGGTGAGGGAGGCCCGGGCTTTTCTCATGGCGTTGATATCCGCGTGCTGCGCCAGCCTTGTGTTTGTGGCAGACGGCGATGCCGCCCAAGCCCAGCAGGAACAGCAGGCCCAGCGAGACGATGGAGGGAGCTTCGGGGACGGGCGCAGCAGCCGTGGCGCTGAGGTCATCCAGCCAAAACAGGCCAGAATTCGGGGCAGCGAACAGGAGTGTGCTGGTCGGGCCGGCCGCCACCGCTGTGAAGATGAACTACTTGTAGTTGAAGGGAGTGGCATTGACCACATCCACCCCCTGGAAGCCGGCGAAAGACGCCTGGAACTCATTGCCTCGCCCGTCAGGGTTCCATAAGAAGGAGGAGACATTGTAGGTGTTCTCTGCGGCAGTGGGGATGTTTTGTGAGAGACGAGATGGAGGGGATTGACTGTTGAATCCAGCGGCATATGTCCCAGCATGAGGGCCAAGAGCAAGGAATACTGACCCGGAAGACGTGCAGCCTGTCAAATCGCCCGTCTCAAAACCGGGGTTCGTGACCAAATTCTGGGCAGAGGCAGGCAGGGTGAAAAACCCGCCGACAGTGAGGAGTGCCAGTGCGAGGCCAGCTTTGTGCGTGAGACGCATGGGGTGTACTCTTTCGCGGAAGTCGCGGCACGAGATTGGCGGGAACGACTCGGGACAGCGGGAGAAGTCGGGTACAGCAGGGCAGGACACGAGGGTGGAACACGGCGCGGAAGTGCAATGCCGGTGGCAAGAGAGCGCCGCAGGAAAAGTGATACACTTTTCCTGCGTGGATGTGAAGAGTTCGTAGAGATATTCTGGGCAGCGGTGCGGGCAGGGGCGGCTAACTCGCCGCCGGGACCTGCATTCCGAGGACGCGGGAGACGCCGGGCTGGGTCA
>JANLUQ010000167.1:0-1774 GCA_031363565.1 Armatimonadota bacterium
TGCCGCTCCGGGCTGGAGACGAAGTGGGAGGCGGGGAAGACCGTGATCTCGTCCTTGCTGGCCTGCACCTCGCCGGTCAGCGGGTCCACGATCGTGATCTTCTCCACCTCGTCGCCGAAGAACTCGACACGAATGACGATCTCCTCGTCTGCCGGCTGGAGTTCCAGCACGTCGCCGCGCACGCGGAACGTTGAGCGGGTCAGGACGATGTCGTTGCGCGTGAACTGCATGTCTACCAGGCGGCGCAGCATATCGTCGCGGTCGTACTCCTTGCCGCGCTCGAATTTCAAGATGATGCGCGCGTACTCTTCCGGGGCACCCAGGCCATAAATGCACGAGACCGAGGCGACAATAATCACGTCGCGCCGCTCCAAGACGGCCTGGGTCGCCGAGTGCCGCAGCCGGTCTATCTCATCGTTGATGGCCGAGTCCTTCTCGATGAATGTATCCGTGGACGGGATGTAAGCCTCGGGCTGATAGTAGTCGTAATAGGAGACAAAATACTCAACGGCGTTCTGCCCGAAGAAGTCCCGGAACTCGGAGCAGAGCTGGGCCGCCAGCGTCTTGTTGTGCGCGATGACCAGCGTGGGCCGCTGCACCCGCTCGATTACGTTCGCCGCCGTGAAAGTCTTGCCGGTGCCTGTGGCCCCGAGCAGGGTTTGGTACTTATGCCCCTGCTTCAGCCCCGCTGTCAGTTTGTCGATCGCGGCAGGCTGATCGCCTGACGGTTTGTAATTGGAGATGACTTTGAAATCCATCCACTGTCTCCTAATTCATCGGGTCTTAGATCGTCCGGTTGGCCGCCAGCCAGTCGCTCGGCGTCATCACGGCTACTGCTTGCGCGCCCCGAGACAACATCTCCGCGTCCCATGTGATGAGCGTCGTGCCAATCTCCTGCGCCACGGCCACATACACGGCGTCCGCGCCGCGCATTCGGTACGTCGCCGCAAGACGTGCTGCTTGCAATACACGCGCCAGGTCCAACAAAATCAGGTTCATGCCCGGAAATGATGTGACCCATCGGACACTGTTCTGACCGACCCCGGCGTTGTTCGCGCACCGCGCCAGGGAAGCTGCCGTCTCCGGCACGAGCAGCGTGGGGCGGTGGAGAACCCGCGGCCACAGCCTGATCTTGTTCAGGAATGCATCGCTGTCGCTGAACTGCACCTCGGAAGGCAGGGTGGCAGAGACAAACACACTCGCGTCAATAGTCAGAGACAAGGCCCTGCCCTCTTGCGTTCCTCATGTCCGTGAGTTCTTCCCGCGCGGTCCGCCCGCTGGAAGGCGTTACCGCCGCGACCTGCTTAACGAACGTATCCCAGCCTCGCTTCCACTCCTCGGACGTGAGCACCCCTGAAACTGAAGCCATCTCCTCTGGTTCCACGACCTGCCTTGCCCCCATTACCTCCACCGTGTACCTCGCGTGCGGCTTCACTTCACCCAACATCTCGGCAGGCAGGACGAGCCGCCCCGCCTCATCCGTCTCGATTACTTGTGTCATGGCACTGCCCTCTTCACGCAGAAACGGCGGCCTTTAGAGACTTCCAAAGACCGCCCCAAACCTATGTTCTATTGTACCCGAATGGCCCGAATTTTCTGCCACAGACGAGGAGGAATCTTCGCGTCGCCCAGCGAAAATAACCTCACCCGCCACTGACTTGGATCTGGTTGTGGACAGTCTTGTCCTGGCCCAGCGTATCGCGAGCGATGCGGCCTGCGCGGGCCGCATCTGCGGCACTGTTGACCGTGCCGCGCAAATAGACGCCGTCCGTAT